>OMSP01000233.1 GCA_900313775.1 uncultured Eubacteriales bacterium | reverse complement strand
GCGTGCTGCGGCTCCAGTGAATATCATAATTTTTTGTCGTGTAAGTGGTGGATTTTGGATCTGTACCAATCTTCACATTGGAAAGGGTAATGGACTTCTCCTTCTCATAAGTTCCAACCTCAGTCTGCTGTCCGTTGAGAGTGATGCTCAACAGCATATCTTTCCCCTGGAGGCCTTTCACTTCAACTTTTTTGCTTATTTCAGCTGGATCCGTGTAAGTCTTGTTGTTCTCCCCTTGTGGTTTCCCGTTATACTCGTAGCTCTGCGGCTGGACTATGATGGAAAGCGGCGCACGCGTGACTGTCAGAACACCTCGCGAATTTGCCAAGACGTAGTTTCCAACTCTGGCTGTCCCCCATTTGATCTCATAGGTATTGTAGCTTTTTCCGGCATTCGTCTGTTCGCCCGTTGTGATAACCGTGGCAGTCTCCCCTTCTACGAGTCCTGTAAGAGAGGCTTCCGTGTTTTTCAGCGGCTTTCCGTCATATACTTTTTCGCCAGCGCCAGTCTTAACAACAAGCCGTTTTCTCTCAATTGTCTGGTAGCCGTCGACAACCTCGAATTGCGCATTGAAATTGGTATTCCTGTTTTTGAACTGATCCTCGTTCAACCCCATATATGTCGTACCTTCTCTTTCTGAAGGAGAAGAAACGTTGGTGCGCGCCGCATATGCGTTTCCGGTAAAGCTGATGTTTGATTCAAGGTTCTGAGCATAAAGATCCACACTGCATGCGACCTCATAGCCGCTCACGCTGTGCTCTTTGCCGTCATACACGGATTTGTCGCTGTGCCCGGTGATTGTGACTTTTACATACATCTTCTGGATGGTCAGACTACCGTCGGTATACTCAACTACAATATTTGAGCAGTTGGGATTTGTAACCGTAAAGTCATCCTTCGTAAGCCCCATGGCATAGGTTCCTGCATTCGTCCCCTCCGCCTGGGCTTTCTTGTCAGCTACAAGCTCTACCTTGAAGTCGTCGTTAGGAATAACCATTTCGCCGGCTTTCGCGCTGTATTCATATCCACTGACGCTCTGGACGCTTCCTGAATAGGTCTTTGTATCGCTGTTGCCTTTAATTGTAACCGTAGCCTGTTCCGCGTAATTCACCGTCAGTGTCCCTGCACTCGTCTGCACATGATATTGGCCGGCGTTTGTCAACTCATAGCTGAATGTATTGTTGCTCTCCGCCGTATCGCTGACATTTTTCACTTTTGCCGGTTCCAGGATTGTCAGGGTGTCACCGGTTTGAGGCAGTGTGAAGACCAAGCCGCTATCGTCATCCGGAGCCACAGGCTCACCGCCGCACAGCACGGTGTACACTGGCTTGCTGTGTTCGTTGCCGTCATAGGTCCATGTCTCGTCCGCACTGCTGATCGAGACTTCGATCTTTGTAATCTCCAATTTACCCGGCGTCATTTCCTTGAGAATGTAATTGGAAGTTACAACCGTCTCCGGCGCATCATCACCGTCGTCGGTTGCATTCTCTCCGTCATTCTCGTCGCGGTCCTCTTCCTCGCCCGTGTTCTCTTTTTCGCTGGTGTCCTCTTTCTCTTCGGTGTTTTCCTCGTCGGCATCCTCTTCTTCGGATCGGTCTTCATCGTTTACCGGCTTAACAATAACCTTAAAGCTGTCCTCCTTAAAGCTTCCATTGTCATACGTATCGGCTTCTGTCCCTCTTGCAGGCTCGTAGTCGATCGTCGCGAGATGGTCTTCCAGCAGGCCTTCGAATACCAGTTTTCTGCTTCCGTACAGCTCACTTCCGGTATACTCAGCCGTGCAATCTTCTACCTTAACCTTGACTTCGCGTCTGTTGATGATCAGTTTAGATTCGGCTGTTGCTACTTTGCCGTCTGAGTTCGTCGCTTTCACATAGATTGTATACTCGCCGGCATCCGTCTTCTTCAGGCTTGTGAGATCCTCAACATACTCCCCTTCTTCTTCAAAACTGAAAGCGAAAGTATATGTCGCTGTCTCGTCTGACGGCACGCACACCGGAGTTTTATCACTATAGTGCTCTTCCCCGTCATATTCGCACGTATAATCTTCCAGTGTTACCGTAAACGCTGCAGTTGAATCATCAGAATTGTCCTGCTTGGGTTCCTCGTTCTCCTCGGACTCCTCCGCTTCCATGGCTTTTACAACATCAGTATTTTGGGCCTGTACCTGACCTTCCGGATTCTCAGGAGAATCTGCCGGAGTATTCTCGTCTGCAGGCTCAGAACTCTCTGGCTCGACCTGCTCATCCGTGTTGTCGTCCTGGACCTGTTCGTCTGGCAGAGTTGGTAATGCTTCCGGAACCTCTTCATCCGGGATCTCTACATCGGGGACTTCTTCATCCGCGGTCTCTTCCGGCACCCATTCGGTCTCCTCAACGCTCTGAGTCTCGACTTGTTCCTCCGGTTCCGGTTCTGCTGGGGGATCTTCCGGGACACTTTCAGCCACAGGTGCAGCTTCTCCCGGATCATTCTCCGCCAATCCCGCAGTGGGAAACAGGCCGATGATCAGAAATACCGCAAGCAAAAGG
>OMSP01000113.1 GCA_900313775.1 uncultured Eubacteriales bacterium | reverse complement strand
TCGTAACCTTCAGTTCCAAACGCCTTGACAGTCAACACATCCCTGAGCAATATCTGTATCAGCTCCAAATACAGCTCGCAGACGCGCCTGTCAGCGGCGATCTCCTGCGCGCGGGCGGAAATACTGTCGTATCCTGTGTGCTCTGCGCGCTCGAAATACCTCAATACTTCGTCGCAGCATCCGGCAAATGTGTCGGAGGCCGCGAGCTGCTCGGCCCGGCCCACATTGCCCTGGGCAAACCGGGCGGCCGGTCTGGCGCGGTAATCCGTGATTTTACACTGCTCCTGAAGATACTGCTGCACCCGGTCGGTCTCCACGCGCTCCATGCGCATCGTCACGCATCTTGACCGCACGGTCTCGAGCAGGTTTTCCTCCCCTGTGGCCAGCAGCATGATGACCGCATAAGCCGGGGGTTCCTCCAGTGTCTTGAGCAGGGCATTTTGCGCTTCGATCGTCAGTTTCTCGGCGCGGTCGACGACATATATCTTGTACGGCCCTTTGTAGGGCTTGATCTGGATGCTGTCGATCAGACCGCTTCTGATCAGCGCGACGGGGATCGGCTTTAATGCCCCTCCCTTTCCGCTCTCCGGCGCTATCCAATACACATCCGGGTGCTGCCCCTGAGCTATCTGCCGACAGGAGGCGCAGGTAAGGCACGGATCATCTCCCGGGTGCTCGCACAACAACAGCTTAGCGTACAAAGTGGCGAGCGTCTTTTTTCCGCTCCCCTCCTCTCCGACAAAGAGCAGTGCGTGCGGCACGGTCCCTTCACCGGTGCGCGCTTTGAGCCGGGCGATCAGTTGTTCCTCCCCGATGATATCGGCAAAGGATGCGGGTCTCTTCATGCGTCCTCCAGCAATGCGCGGATCGCGCGGTAACAATCGTCGAACACTTCGATCTCGTAGCCGTGATCGATCCCTGCCTCCGCGAGCTTTTCATCAGAGAAATCTCCGTCGTCCGCCAGAAATCTGCGGCAGATCTCCATGTAGTTCGGATTTTCCTGCTCCTTCTCCCTCTTGACTGCGCGCCTTAATCGCGTCTCGTCACTCGCGTAGAGGTAGATCGGTTCTATCGAACTGTCTCCGTAATAGTCTTTCATCTTTTCATAGGCCTCGAGCGTCCCGATCGCGATATAGTCGGGCGCTTCGGGATCCGTTCTCACCTGCCCGTCATCGATACAGGCATACTCCCAGAGCCCCTGCACCGTGTCATACGCTCGTTTTTCGATCACCTTGCCGGCCGCCTCGTACTCACGCAGCTTGTTTCCGTCAATAAAATGATAGGTCACGCCGTCCTGCTCGCCCGCTCTCATCGGTCGCGTCGTGTACAGGACGATCGGGGCCAGTTCCGGATAATCCTCTCTGATCCTGCGGTAGACTGTGTCTTTTCCGCAGGCGCTTTTTCCCATGATGTAATAGATCAAGTATAGCTCCTTATCGGCTGTGATCAGTGACTGCCTTCATAGCAATCCGTCTTGTTCACGCAGGCTTTTGTAACTCTGTCGGTTGGCCGGACCCCCTCTTTTCCGCCGGGGATGCGACCCGCGCCCGCTGCCGCGTCGATCTTTGCGCAAGCTTCAAACAATCCGGCAAATGCCTCGTCAGTATCTGCGAAGGATGTCATCGCGAGCGCATAATTCTCCTGTGCAAACTCCAACTGGATGTCAAACCGGTCGCGAAGGCAGGCATACAACTGCGGCGCGGTCAATCCGGCAGGGTTCTGCTGCACCGTAAATACCAGCTTTCCCGGATCGAAATGCTCCGTCTCAAACAAATCTATATACGTCAGCCCACCGATCTGTGCACGGAACCGCTCCAGACGATCAGCGTATGCCTCAAACAGCGCTTCCTTCTCTTTAGTAAGCAGATCGACGCAGAGGTCCATACTCTCCATCAGCAGATAGGAAGGACTGCTTGTCTGCAGCATCTCCAAAAAATGCTCAATGCGGCTGTTCAACCGCTCTGCCTCATCTTCCCGCCCGGCCAACAGTGCATGACCTCTCGTATTCACATGTAGTAAGGCCGTCTGCGTCAGTGCCGACATCGTCTTATGCATGCTGTGCACGACCAGATCCGCACCGAGGCGGTTGCTGTTTTCGGGAAACGCAGGATGCATACCCAGATGTGTCCCGTGTGCCTCGTCCACCAAAAGGAGCGCTCCGTGACTGTGCGCGATCTCTGCGATCCGCGCGATATCGCTGACGACCCCTTCGTAGGTAGGACTGGTAACGACCACCAGGCCTATACTGCCCGCCTTGCCGTTGCCGGTCTCCAACGTTTTCTCTATTCTTTCCGGCAGTTTCTCCCAGTCAAGCTCCCGCCCGATATCTTCAAGAGAAACCAGCGTCTTGGCGTTACTTAGGCTCTTGCTCTCTTCGGCATCAGCCCCGTCGTCGTTATTTGCCGCAGTTTTGCGCCCATCGCCCTTGTAAAGGTACTGTCCGTCAGCATCAACCGCTGTCAATCGCCCGAGTTCGAGCGCATGATATACCGATTTGTGACAGTCCGGACCGACGAGGACCTTTTTGTCTTTATCCGACGCCGCCAGAATGCCGGCCAATATCCCTGCCGTGCTGCCGTTTACCAGATAATACGTCCTGTCTGCGCCGAAAAGCCCGGCTGCTCTCCTCTGCGACTCAGCGATGATCCCCTCCGGGTGACTCAGCACATCGAATCCGTCGATCTCCGTGAAATCGTGCTGCTCTTCGCATCTTTTATGCCCCGGCATGTGAAAGGGATAAGCAGGGTGCCGCATGTATTCTTTTATCTTTTCTGATATATTCAGCATCTGCCTGTCCTGTATGATGCGAATTCAGCATTTATCTGTCATATTTTCTGTCCTTTTACTCCGACTTTATTATAGGTTAAATCCGTGTAAATGACAAACGCTGACGCTTCGCACTCCTCCCTCGGCGTTCTCATCCCACCCTCATGAACACATACAAAAACGCAAAGCATATGCTGTGCATACGCTCCGCGT
>OMSP01000199.1 GCA_900313775.1 uncultured Eubacteriales bacterium | reverse complement strand
TAAATCCTTTCTCTGTTGTATTAATACACTAATACATTAACACATTCATAAAATCATGTCAACAGTCATATGAAAAAAGAGTCTTGCGACTCTTTTTGTGATTTGTTTCTGAAGACAGGTTCTATTCCACTCCCGTCCTTGGGAAGACGAAATCAGGTGTCGCCGTTTCCTTGTTGTCCGGTTCTGAAGGCTTGCTTCTTTCCTTAATGTAGAAGATGGCGCTTGCCTCTCCATCTGCGAACTTAACGGTAAGGGTATGTTGTCCAACGGACAGAGTGTTCAGATAGGAAGGAACAATCTTCACGATCAGGGAACCCTTCTCATAGGTATACTGGTTGGATTCTAGTAATGTTTCATCCACAAAGAGCTGCCTGCCGTTTTCTTCGAAGAGCTTCTCAAGATCTTTGTTGGATTCCTCTTCGCTGCTGACGAATTCGATTCTGACGAAACGGAACGGAAGATCGTTTGTATCCCCTAAGTACCAGGTCTGTTCATTTCCCTTATATGCATATCTGTGATACATGGCGGCAAGTACGAGACCGGGAGACGCTTCATCGCTGTTGAAATCAAACAGCGTTCCGTCTTCTTTTGCCCAGCCGTCAAAGACGTATCCTTCTTTTTCGGGGACAGTCTCCGGTATTTCAAGCTCGTCCTTTTTATCCTCATATACCCTGACGGAATCCACGGGAGTACCGGAATCTTCAAAGACGACAGTGAAACTGTATCTTGCGATCAGATCGGTATCGGACATGACGCGGTCCTTTTCAAAGTTCCATTCAGTGCCGAACGTTCCGTCATCGACATACCAGCCTTCGAAGTCATATCCGCTTCTTGCAGGATCGGACGGCTTTGCGGCTTTCTCTTCGTGCTCGATGGTCTGTTCGGAGATCTCTGAAGACGAGCAGTTCGTATTGAACTTCACGGAATGGTAGACAAGCGTGTAAGGAAGAATCTTTGTCTGCATCACAAAGGCAGTATTCTGGAATGTCGCGGCATACTTCTTCTCGCCGGGAGCGTCAACTGTCGCAGGCGTGATGATTTCGATTTTCACATCTGCAGTCTCTTCCTGCATATGATCGTGGTCGTTTCTGCAGGTGCGACTTGCCTTCACGGTCAGATTGTCATCGGACCATTCATAGGAGGCTTCGCCCCAGGAATGGGCATCAGGATCGATCACAGTCTGCCTTGTCTCCTTGTGATCGCTGTTCCTTGAGCAGACTCTGGTCTCTGTGCCTGGGTCTGTACAGGTAGCTTCTGCAGTCAGTGTCCATTCTCCATAGTCGTGGGCATCAGGATCGATATCGATCGTCTGCGTCTCCTGGCTGTGACACCTTTGACAGGTTCCGGTCTTCTTGCCTGTACTTGTGCAGGTCGCTTCTTCTGTCACTTCCCATTTATAGCTGTGGCCCAGGGCCGGAATCGTCAGCTTCGCGATGTACTGATCGAGATTCTGCGCCGTGACGACCGTTTCGGCTCCTTCGATCCTGACGATGTAGACTCCGCACTGCGTGCACTGCTCGTACGCTTCGTATCCGGCATCCGTGCAGGACGGTTCGATTTTGGCGATCTGCCTTCTTTCTGCATGCAGGCAGTCGGGATCTTCGATTTCGATACGCTGGAACGCATCGCAATGATTGCAGCTGCGGATCCTGTAATGGCCCGTCTCGTCCAGTCTTTCTTCCCAGTCTTTCCAGACATGGACGGCCGTCACTCTGATCGATCCCTCATAGCCGCTGCCGTAACGGTCAGGGTTCTCCATGGTGCCTCCTGCTACATTGCAGGCCGCATCGCCGGCAAACCGGTATCCGAATTCTGCCGACAGGGCGAAGCGCAGATAATAATCATTGCCTCCTTCGAACGTACCCGCAAACGAATTCAGCGTATTCGGTCCCTGTATCCAGACCGCAGGCAGCGTACCGCTGTCGGTATTCAGGATGTAACCGGCAGTATCCGGTATCGCGATCTGCGGAGGATTCGTCTGGCCCGCCCACGGGAAGTCCGGATTGCCTGTGGCGGTTTCCGTTCCGCACGCCGGCGCCGTTACTTCGATATCGACGGAACCGATCTCTTTGGCCATGGCATAATAGAGCGTCGTATCGCCGGTGATCGTTTCGGCAAGATCTGCGCTGGCGGCATCCATTGCCGCATAGGAAGCGTATGAGGCGATCGGCTGAGGGGTGTATCTGTTGTAGCTGCGGTAGCCCTCTTTAGTGAAAGGCGGATTGCTGAAATAGTAGCCTGCATCGTACAGGGCATCTTCGATCGTTGTACCTTTGATAACGCCGGATATCACGACCGGATCCATGAGATCGTCTCCATCTATGGATGACCAGTGGACGGAAAGACTTACGCATTCAGGCAGAGGAATTTCAACAAGCTCTCCGGCAAAGTCTGTCTTTTCATCGCCATTATATTGTTCATTGAAAATATAAAGCTTGTCGGTAGGCGCAAACTTTCCTTTCACATTGATTTCCAGCGTTCCGCTGGCCGCTGTCGCTTTAGCTACTCTTCCGTAATAAGCGATCTTTCCTGCTTCATTCACCAGGATGGCGGAAATATAGTCGTTTGTTCCGTATTTTCCAACCTCATATTCCACCTTGATAACAGCTTGGGTTATCTCAGTGCTTGTGACGCTGATGCTGTAGGTGTTGTCTTTCAGAGTGACTTTCCAATCTGTATCCTGGCTTGTTCCGACTTCTTTAAGAGCATTCGCTCCGATCGTTCCGGATTCTTTCCCGTCGTGCCCTTTTGATGTGAACAGAATGGCGTCTTTACTCAAATCAAAAGCCGGTCGCGCATACTTCTTCTGTGTTACACCTGTCTGATCAGGAAGTCCTCCGTCTCCGGGCAAATAAGAAGCCTTCGCATAACCGGGGCCAGAGACCTGATCCTGCCTCAGCCAGTAATCATTGCCTTCTCCTGTGATTCTCTGACTTTCCTTCAGTCCTGACAATTCATTGAACGCCAGAGGCCACAGGAAAACCTGGTTTATTTCAGGATGAGTGATATCACGAGGCATAATGGCTGCCTGTTCTTTCTCAGAAAAGATCTGTCGACTCCCTCCGTAGAGAAGGCTGTTTACCACGCTTTGAAGGATCGAGCCATCATAGCTGTTTTGCGCCAGATTATTATTATAGATTGTTTTTTCAAAAACGCTTTCCTGCCACACAGTTACGGCTCCTCTTCTGCGGAGTCTCATCAAGCCGGAAGTATCATATCCCATGACGATCCATCTTCTTCCGGCATACCAAAGCCTCGCGCCTCCATCGTTTCCGGCGTTGGTCTTAAGTACTTCTGAGCCAAGCACCAGATCGGATGTTACGGAACCGGATGACAAAGATTCGTCCGCACAGACCGGAGCGGTCATCTGCGGTATCGACGCAAATACCAACATAAAAATCATCAATACTGATAAAAGTGCTGTGAGTAATCTGTTTCTCTTTCTTTTTCTGCTCTTCATAGATGCTGCCTCTTATTTCAACAGAAACATCTTGTCTCGTCGGTAGTTATACGTTTTCATTATATCAAAGACGGTTTCGTTATTCCTGTTTTATACAGGCGTTTCATTGCTGTTTCCTGATCAGGGTTCGTTCAATCTTTAGTATAATTGGTGGTTTTTATTATACCGTTTTGGGTCTTTAGCGTATGTGCATTATATGCTCTGTCTGGATTCATCTGATATGCAGGGAGCAAAAAGGGAGCATCATCTCTATTACATGCACGAAATAGAATCGAAACTAGTCCTCAGGTCCGACTTTTCAGACGAAGACATGTTATACTGTATCTACCAAAAACT
>OMSP01000112.1 GCA_900313775.1 uncultured Eubacteriales bacterium | reverse complement strand
TGTCATCAAGCGCTTCCGCAAGGGTTCGATCATGACAGGGACCCCTCCGCAGAGAGATGCGGAAGGCTATTATCTGGCATATTGCGGGATGCGGGATTTTCTTTCCGGGAGACCTCCATTGGATGAGGCGGAGTTCAACGAAGCACATCTCTTCGAATTGTTGACGAGATACTACAGGTTGATTCCTGAAGAGGAAAAGAAAAAGCTGTACAGTGAGAAGGGATGGAGTGACGAGTATATTCTCTCTCTCAGAGAAAAGCGTTCGCAGGAAGTCTGGACGAGAGTGTTCAGAGAAAGGTTTGCCCCTCTTCTTCAATATGAGACTGTAACTGTCTACGGGGCCGGCAGGCTGGCGCAGATCGTTTACGGAAGGATGCAATCTGCGGGCATAAATGTCAGCCGGTTCTTAGTTACACATGCAGAAGGGAATCCGGAGACACTTTTCGGCTGTCCGGTGTGCTTGCTTGATTCATTTGAACCGGCAGAAGGAGAGATCGTTGTGGTGGCGATAGCGCGGCAGCAGGGCAGAGAAGTCTCTGATGAACTTTCCCGCAGAGGGATTCAGCATTTTTGCTGCACAGGGATGAGATTGGAGGAGAGGGTTTCCGATGATTCCATTGCTGCAGAGAGGAGCATAGATGGTTAAAGTATCTGTTATCATCCCCGTATATAATGTTGAGAAATATTTGAGGCAGTGTCTGGACAGTGTAGTAAATCAGACATTGAAGGACATTGAAATCATCTGCATAGACGATGCTTCCCCTGATAACTGCCCCCGAATTCTTGATGAATACGGGCAGAAGGACACAAGAATGCGTGTCTTTCACCTGACGAAGAACCAAAAACAGGGGCACGGCAGGAATCTGGGTCTGTCGGAGGCCGGGGGGAAGTATGTCTATTTTCTTGATGCTGATGACTGCATTAAGCCGGATACGATGAAGACCCTGTATGAAGCGGCTGAGAGGGAGAGCCTTGACGGCGTATTCTTTGATTCTGAGGAAGTATATGAGACAGAGAGGCTCCGAAAGATTTATGAGGGAACAGCTGTTTCGCAGAGAACGGGCATATATCCGTCCGGAGTCGTTGACGGACAGAAACTGGCACAGACATTTATAGAAAATCATGAGTGGTCTGTGCTGGTGCAGAGACAGTTTTGGCGCCGGCAATATCTTCTGGAAAATGAGATCACTTATCCGGAGGGAGCTGAACATGAGGATCAGTTTTTTACTATGGCCTCATCGCTTATGGCCAAGCGGGTCAGATATCTTCGCGCGCAACTGTTGATCCGCCGCTTCAGAGAGCAGTCTGTGGTAACCTCCGATCCTGCGCCAAAGAATTTTCACGGATATCTGGTAAATGCATGGAGCCTTCTTTCTTTTGTGAGAAAGAATCATATTTCAGGAGAACCGGCAGAGACAATGATCAGAGATCTGTTTCGCAGCATGAAGAGGCTGTATCCGGTCTTCCGTGATGAGGAGGACACAGACGCGTGGTTCAAGGACAGTCATCTGGAACAGATCTACTCTTTCTACCATTATGCTATTGAAACAGATGAATGGCAGCAGGAGCTGGACAGAAGATTGTTTCAGCCCCTGACAGAGTATCGGTCAATTGTTATCTACGGTGCCGGTCGTGTGGGAAAAAGTGTCTTCAAGAGACTTTTTAATATCGATATGATACCTGAACGATTCCTGGTCACCTGCCGGGAGGGAAATCCGGAGCTTCTTTTCGGTGCTGAAGTAGAGGAACTGTCAGACTACCGTCCGAAACCGGACGAGATCATCGTGGTAGCGATGGCTTCCGGGATGCACGAGGAGGTATCCGGATTGCTTCGGGAGAAGAAACTGACTCACTATCTGTATGCAAAGGACAAGCTTACGGGTCCGATCATAAATAACTGAGGAAAAGACGAATACAAGAGTGTTTGCGATATTGAAGGACTGAAGACGGATGAGTGTTTTGACGAGAAAAGAGGCTCTTGCAATAGGCCTTTCATTTCCGAAGACCTATCAGGACGCGCCGTTTCATGATCCCAACTGGCAGTTGGTGCGGTTCAAGCCAAACAAAAAAGCCTTCCTGTGGACATACGAGAAGGACGGCCATATCTGCCTGAATGTCAAAGCGGATCCTCTGTGGCGAGATCTGTGGCGCAAGACCTATGCTGCAGTCATTCCGGGATATCATCAGAACAAAGAGCACTGGAACACTGTCATCCTGGACGGAAGCATTCCGGATGATGACATTTATCAAATGATAGAGGAGAGCTATCTGCAGATATCGGACAGTCCGACGGCGCGGATATATGAGGCTGTCCGGCGGATCCCCAGAGGCTGCGTGGCTACTTACGGGCAGATCGCGGCCGAGGCCGGCAATCCAAGGATGGCGCGTGCCGTGGGCAATGCTCTGCACAAGAATCCGGATGGCGTTGCCACGCCCTGCTACCGGGTCGTCAACTCCAAAGGTGAGCTGGCCGACGAGTATGTCTTCGGGGGCAAGGGAGTGCAAAAACGATTGCTTGAGGAGGACGGCATCGAAGTCAAAAACGGCCGCGTCGACCTCTCCCGTTACGGATGGAAGCGCTGATTAGGCGAAAAACGCCGTAAATAAGCGATTTTTCTTGACTATACAGCGATTTTAGACTATTCTATACTTTGCAACTAAAGAAAGGCGATGAGAAATTTGCAGAAGGCAGTCGCTGACTGCGGACGGATCGCGGCTCTGGAGAAGCCCTGCGCGAGGCAGGGGGCCGAAGGTGCAAGGCGTATATGCGCTGAAACTCTCAGGCAAAAGGACAGAGGAGATACATCAGTATTGTCTGCTCCCGAGCTTTGCGCTTTGGGAGCATTTCCTTGGTTTTACAGACAATAATTAAGAGGGAGAACAGTAACTAGAAAGGGTGGAGACAATGACATTTACTGAGTTTTTGGGGAAAGTTGATGATTTAGTATGGGGCGTGCCGTTGATGGTGCTCATCCTCGCAGGTGGTCTGCTGCTGACGATCCGCCTGCGCGTGCTGCAGACACATAAGCTTGGGCTGGCGCTCAAGTGGATGGTCAAGAACGAGAAAGGCGGCACCGGAGAAGTCACAAGCTTTGCGGCTCTGTGTACGGCGCTTTCCGCGACGATCGGTACAGGTAATATCGTCGGTGTGGCAACGGCAGTTGGTCTCGGTGGACCGGGAGCTTTGTTCTGGATGCTCGTCGCAGCCTTCCTCGGCATGGCGACAAAGTACACCGAAGGACTGCTGGCTGTCAAATACCGTCAGGTCAAACCGGACGGCAAAGTCCTCGGCGGCCCGTTCTACTATATTGAACGCGGTATGGGTGAAGGATGGAAATGGCTGGCCAAGCTCTTCGCGGTCTTCGGAATCCTGGCCGGACTGCTCGGCATTGGTACGATCACTCAGGTCAACGGAATCACCGGCGCCATGAAGACAGTCTTTGATCCGAAAGACAAGCATATGGTCGACCTCGGATTCATCGGGACACATTCGGTGGCGGTCGTTGTCGGCGCGATTCTGGTCGCGCTTGCCGTTGCCCTTGTTATTATCGGCGGCTTAAGACGTATTGCCCATGTCAGTGAGGTCGTTGTACCGTTTATGGCGATCCTCTATGTCATCACGGTCTTGATCCTGATCATCACAAATATTACTGCACTTCCGGGAGCTGTAGTGACGATCGTAAAAGCGGCCTTCAGCCCGAAGGCGGTCACTGGCGGTGTGGTCGGATCCATGCTCGTTGCCATGCAAAAGGGTGTAGCCCGCGGTATCTTCTCCAATGAAGCCGGTCTCGGATCTGCTCCGATCGCAGCTGCGGCTGCTCAGACTAATGAGCCGGTTCGCCAGGGCCTCGTATGTATGACCGGTACTTTTATCGATACGATCGTGATCTGTACGATGACAGGTCTGTCGATCGTCATGACCGGCGCCTGGCAGGTCAAAGGCATCGAGGGCGTGGATGTTACCAACTATGCCTTCCAGCACGGACTTCCGTTTAACAACAAAGTCTGCAGTGTGATCCTGATGCTCTGTCTGATGTTCTTTGCATTTACGACAATCCTCGGCTGGGATTACTACAGCGAGCGGTGTCTGGAGTATTTGACCGGAGGAAAGAAGACTGCGCTGACAGTATTCCGCTGGCTTTATATCCTGGCAGTCCTGATCGGACCGTTCATGACTGTTGCTGCGGTCTGGAAGATAGCCGATATCTTCAATGGTCTGATGGCGATCCCGAATATGATCGCACTCTT
>OMSP01000111.1 GCA_900313775.1 uncultured Eubacteriales bacterium | reverse complement strand
CTGCCGGTCAAGCTGGTCTGGAGCCGCGAGGAATGTATGGATACCCACTCCAAACGTAATCCGGAGTTCCTTCATTATAAGACCGGTGCCAAGAAAGACGGCACGATCATTGCTCAGACAGCTGAGATCGTCATGGACGGTGGCGCCTACACACTGTGTACGCCGTGGGTGCATATGTACTCCACCTATGCGGCAATGGGCCCGCTCAAGATCCCGAACACTCATACGCACGTACGCTCCTGCTTCACGAACAACACCTCCTCATCCGCCAACCGCGGATTCGGCGGTCCGCAGGTCAACTATGCGTACAACCGTCAGATGTTCAAGCTGGCCAAGGCCCTTGATATGCCGATGTACGATATCATGATGAAGAACGTCGTGCACAACGGCGATCCGATCCCGTCCGGTTATATTCCGGAAGGTTTCGTGGCGATGGAAGATGTCCTTCGCGGCGTGCATGATAAGCTGGAAAGCGTACCGAAGGTCAATCGTCTTCCTGACGGCCGTCTGGTAGGCCGCGGCCTTGCCATGGGTCACATGGTCACCGGCCGTATGACTTTCCTGCACGACTCCAGCCGTGTATCCATCAGACTTGAGCTCGACGGTACCGTTACCGTCCGCGCCGGTGTGCCAGATCTCGGTGCCGGCCAGGCATCCTCGATCGCGCAGATCTGTGCTGAGGAGTTCGGCCTGAATATCGAAGAAGTCATGCCGTTCATCATGGACACGCATTTGACGCCGCTCTGCGGTACCACGACTGCGACCCGCCAGCTGTACATGTCCGGTAATGCCACGCTCAAGGCCTGCAAGATCATGAAAGAGCGTCTGCTCGACGAGGCCGAGAAGCTCATGGGTATTCCGGCTGATCAGCTGCGCTTCGGTGATCACAAGGTCTACTTCCGCGACAACGCCGACACATTTATGCCGTTTGTAGAGGTCGTCAACAACCTGTCCAACGACGGCGGATGCCTGGAGTGCATCGCTCAGTTCAACGCTCCGTTCTCAGAGGTTCCGACTCTGAACAATATCCGCGGCCGTGTCAATCCGGATATGACCTACACAGCCAAGGGCTTTGAGGTCGCTGTTGATCCGGAGACCGGTCAGGTCGAGATCCTGCGTATGGTCATCGGAGCTGATGCCGGACGCTGCCTGAACCGCAACTCCTATGAAGGCCAGCTCGAAGGCGGCGCTGTCTACCACTCCCTGTGGGCGATCACCGAAGACCTCGCCTGGGAGAATGGTCAGGCCGGATCGAACAGCTTTGACAGCTATCTGATCCCGACGACCGTCGATGTACCGGAGCTGGAAGATGTCGTCCTTGAGTCCGGCGGCGGCCTCGGACCGTACGGTGCCAAGGGTATCGGCGAGCCGTCCGACAACGACTCCGCGCCGGCCTGTATCAACGCGATCTGCGACGCCATCGGCAATGACCTGCTCTCAGACTATATGCCGATGACACCGGAGAAGGTCCTGGCAGCCATCAAGGGCAAGACGATCGAATACAATCGTCCTGACATCTGGGTAGCCGAGTCCGATCCGGATTGCGAGACATTGGTCCATGAGGTACCGGATACCAACAAGGTCACCTGGGTCAAGCACTAAAACAGAACTGAGGGCATGTGAGTAGTAAACTCATATGACTCGGACAAGAAGTTGAAAGCCGTCGGGCAAATGCCCGGCGGCTTTTACAATCGCTGAAAAAGAAACGCCGCATCGAACGGTGCAGCAGATATTAGCACAGAAAAAGAGCTCCCTGTCTGCCGACAGGGAGGCTCTATATTATATCTGAAGATAATGTTGATTATTACACGCAGGTGTAACCGCCGTCGACTGCGACGATCTGGCCTGTGACATAGCTGGACTCTTCGGCACCCAGGAAGATGGCTGCGGAATTGAGCTCGCCCTCGTTGCCGTAGCGGCCCATCGGGACCGACTGATTGGCGAACTGCTGGAAGAAATCGGAGTTCAGTGTCTCAGTGGTAAGCTCGGTGTAGAAGTAACCCGGGCAGATAGCATTGACGGTGATGCCGGCCTTGGCCATCTCGGCAGCTGCGCCGCGGGTAAAGTTGACAACAGCGCCCTTGGTTGCGTGATAGGCGATGGTCGGGATAGCTGTGTTGCCGACGAGGCCGTAGATCGAAGCGATGTTGATGACGCGGCCGTATGTCTGCTTGCCGGCCTCGATATTCTTCTTCATATAACCGGCGAAGATCTTGGTGACTTCAAACACAGAGGTAAGATCCAGGTTCAGGGTGAACTCCCAGTCTTCCTTCTTATAGTCGACCAGCGGAGTGCCTGTGCCTCTCTCGCCGCCGGCGTCGTTAACGATGACTTCGCAGTGGCCGAATTTGCCGTCAACGGCATCGATCGCAGCATTGATGGACTCAGTGCTGGTCACGTCACAGGCGACCGGAAGGACTTCCACGCCATACTTCTCGGACCACTCTGCAGCGCTGGCTTCCAGACGCTCGACTCTGCGCGCCATCAGCACCAGATTGGCACCACACTTGGCATATCCTTCTGCCATCTGCTTGCCAAGGCCTGAAGAAGCGCCGGTGATTGCGACTACTTTTCCAGTAAAATCAAACATAATTGCACCTCCAAAAGATTACAAATTAACTGCTAGTGTTAATTATATAGCAATTAACACTCAAAATCAATTTACACGCAAACGCCTTTGCAAAGTGACGTTGATTGATTTACACTTGCCCTGTAATGGCAAAAAACCCCGAAAATATAAGCATTTCGAGTCGATTAGTGTTGGCTAACAAGTCGAATGTATGTTATGATTTGCTGGTAGCATGAAGTTCATTGTTTTCTATAGAATGAAGGAGTTTCTATGAGTCGGTTAAGTCTGTTTACCACCAATCAGGCTCAGCAGACCGTGGAGGAGCTGTACAAGGATCTTGAACGGCGTATCCAGGCTGCTCAGCCGGGACTTTGCCCCGTTGATCTGGCGGCGACATTCCTCCATCTGAGTCATTCTCAGTCCTGCGGTAAATGTATTCCCTGCCGCGTCGGATTGGGACAGCTTGAGAAGCTTATCGGGTCTGTGCTCGATGGCACGGCCACGATGGAGACATTGGATGTCATCGAATTCACGGCGGAGTCCATCTACGCGTCCGCGGACTGCGCGATCGGTTCCGAGGCGGCACGCATGGTCCTAAAGGGCCTCAAAGGTTTCCGGGATGATTATGAGGAGCATATCCTGCACGGCCGTTGCAAGGCCCTGCAGACCCAGCCGGTACCCTGTGTCTATCAGTGCCCGGCGCAGGTCGATATCCCGGGATATATTTCACTGATCCACGAAGGCCGTTACGCTGACGCCGTCGAATTGATCCGCAAGGACAATCCGTTCCCGGCCGTCTGCGGTCTGATCTGCGAGCATCCCTGCGAGTCTCGCTGCCGCAGAACGCTGGTCGATGATCCTATCAATATCCGCGGTCTGAAGCGCTTCGCAGTCGAGCATGAAGGCGAGATCCCGGATCCCGATGTCGCCGAGAAGACCGGCAAAAAGGTCGCCGTTATCGGCGGCGGTCCCTCCGGCATCACCGCGGCGTGGTATCTGTCCAGAATGGGACATGATGTCACCGTGTTTGAACAGAGGAAAAAGCCGGGCGGCATGCTCCGCTACGGTATTCCGGCTTATCGTCTGCCGCGTGAGATCCTCGACCACGAGATCGCGGGCCTTCAGAAGGCAGGCTTTGAGATCAAGACCAATGTCAGCGTCGGCAACGATATCAAGATCGAAGATATCAACAAAGAGTATGACGCTGTCTATGTATCCATCGGCGCTCACACCGGCCGCTTTACCGGTGTCGAGGGCGAGGACGCGGATGGTGTCCTCTCCGCAGTCGAGATGCTGCGCGCGATCGGCGACGAGGAGATGCCCGACTTTACGGGTCTCGACTGTGTCGTCATCGGCGGCGGCAATGTCGCGATGGACGTGGCCCGCTCGGCTGTCCGTCTCGGCGCGAAGAGCGTGACGATCGCCTACCGCAGGCGCCAGGATGATATGACTGCGCTGCGCGAGGAGGTCGAAGGCGCTGTCGCCGACGGCTGCGAGATCATGGAGCTGCACGCGCCTGTCAAAGTCGAGAAGGATGCGGACGGCAAGGTGGCGGCCATGTGGCTGCAGCCTCAGATCGTCGGCCCGGTCGAGGGCGGACGTCCGAAGCCGGTCAACGCTGACGTCGAACCGGTTCGCGTACCCTGTGACCGTGTGCTGATCGCGATCGGACAGGGCATCGACTCCAACAAGTTCGGTGATTACGGTATTCCGATCTCCCGCGGACGTATCGACGCTATGGACACCAGCTCCATCGGCGATACAGACGGCATCTTCGCCGGCGGCGACTGCGTGACGGGACCGGCGACGGTCATCCGTGCCATTGCGGCGGGCAAGGTCGCGGCTGCCAATATCGACGAGTATCTCGGCTTCCACCATGAGATCACCACCGATATCGAATTCCCGCGCATTCGTTTTGACGATCATACGCCCTGCGGCCGCGTGAATATGAAAGAGCGTCCGGCTGCCGAGCGCGTCAAGGACTTCGGTCTGATGGAATGCGGTATGACAGAGGAAGAGGCCATGCAGGAATCCGGACGGTGCCTGCACTGCGACCACTTCGGTTTCGGTATCTTTAAAGGAGGGAGGGTAGCAAAATGGTAAATATTACGATTGACGGAATCGCCCTTCAGGTCCCTGAGAAAACAACGATACTGGACGCGGCTGCCCAGGCCGGCGTCAAGATCCCGACCCTGTGCTACTGGGAGGGATTAAATGAGATCGGCGCCTGCCGTGTCTGCGTCGTTGAGGTGGAGGGGTATGACCGCCTGTTCACCGCCTGCAACAATACCGTGGACGAGGGCATGGTGATCCATACGAACAGCAAGAAGGCGAGAAATGCCCGCAAGACCAATGTGGAGCTGATCCTCTCTGAGCACGACAGCAACTGCGCGACCTGTGTGCGCAGCGGCAACTGCGCACTGCAGGAGGTAGCGAACGATCTGAACATTCAGAAACTGCCGTTCGAGAAGAATCTCTCCGATCTGGCGCAGAGCCCTGATTTCCCGCTGCAGCGGGATTACGCGAAGTGCATCAAATGCATGCGCTGTATCCAGGTCTGCGATCACATCCAGGCATCCAACGTCTGGGATCTGGTCAACACCGGATCGCATACGACGGTCGATGTGGCCCACGCCTACCGTCTGGAAGACAGTGACTGTGCGCTCTGCGGCCAGTGCATCACGCACTGCCCGGTCGGCGCTCTGAAGGAGCGCGATGACACACTGAAGGTCATGCACGCGATCGAGGATCCCGACAAGATCGTCATGTTCCAGATCGCACCTTCCATCCGTACTGCCTGGGGCGAATACTTCGGCCTTACGCCGGATGTCGCCACAGTCGAACTGCTCGGCACAGCACTGCGCCGTGCCGGTGTCGACTATGTCTTTGACACGAACTTCACGGCTGACCTGACCATCATGGAGGAGGGCAGTGAGTTCCTCGACAAGGTGGCGCATGCGGATCAGCACAAGTTCCCGATGTTTACATCCTGCTGCCCGGGCTGGGTGCGCTTTGTGAAGGCTCACTATCCGCAGTTTGTGGATCAGCTCTCGAGCGCCAAGTCGCCGCAGCAGATGTTCGGCGCGGTGGCCAAGAGCTACTGGGCTGAGATCCTCGGCGTCGACCCGTCCAGGATCTTCTCAGTCTCTGTCATGCCGTGTCTGGCCAAGAAGCACGAGTGTGCGATCGAGGCGATGAACGACGCCTGCGGTGATCCGGATGTGGATATCGCGCTGACCAACCGCGAGGCGGTGCGCCTGATCCGTGCGGCGCATATCGATCCGTCGAAGCTCACGGCTGAGCCGCTCGATATGCCTCTCGGCATCGGTTCGGGCGCCGGCAATATCTTCGGCGCTTCCGGCGGTGTCATGGAGGCGGCGCTTCGCTCTGCCTATTTCCTGGCAACCGGCAGCAACCCGGATCCGGACGCTTTCAAAGATGTCCGCGGTATGGACGGCTGGAAGGAAGCGACCTTTGATTTGGCGGGCACAGAGCTCAAGGTGGCCGTGACCAACGGCCTCGGCAATATCGACAAGCTCCTGACGGCGCTGGACAAGGGTGAGGTCTCCTACGACTTTGTCGAAGTCATGGCCTGCCCGGGCGGATGCGTCGGCGGCGGCGGACAGCCGATCGTGGACGGCGCCTTTATGGCGGAGAAGCGCGCACCGGTGCTGTATGAGCAGGACCGCGAAGGCGAGCTGCGCTTCTGCCACGAGAATCCTTCGATCACTGCGATCTACAAGGATTATCTGGGACAGCCGCTCTCCGAGAAATCGCATCATCTGCTCCACACGAATCACCATCTGTGGACGATGCCGAACGAGGAGTAAGGACAAGCCAAAAGATACATCAGGGCCGTCGCGTTTTGCGGCGGCCTTTGTTATAATCAGGATATGGAAGAGAAAAAGATCATCAACAATATGTCCCGCGTCGGGATCCTGGGGAACATTGCACTGGCTGTCTTCAAGCTTCTGGCCGGTATCATCGGCAAGTCATCGGCCATGGTGTCTGACGCTGCACATTCAGTCTCTGATGTCATCGCTACGTTGGTCGCCTATATCGGTGT
>OMSP01000197.1 GCA_900313775.1 uncultured Eubacteriales bacterium | reverse complement strand
TTTCTCAGCTCTTAAGGCCTCGACCTCGCTCTTTAAAGCATTCCGCTCACTCTCAACGCGTTCTTTTTCCTCGATGACGCCCTTGCGGCCTTGTTCTCTGGCCTGCTCCCGGATCGCCTCGGCGTTCGCGTTGGCTTCTGCAATGATCCTGTCAGCCTCTGCGCGCGCATTCGCGATCGTCTCATCGACCACTCCCTGCTGCCGGGACTCCATATCCTCGACTTCCTGAAGAGTCTTTTTGATCTGCTCGATCCTCGCCTGCAGATCCTGATAACTCAGATTCTGATTTTGATCACTCATATCAGATCTCCTTTTGCTGACTTTAAGTTACTGTCAGTCTACCATATCACAGACATACTTTGCAAAAACGCTTCTTGCCGCGTCTGAGCACTTTTCCATCCTCACCCGCGAGCATTTCCCTGGTGATCATCATTTTCGGGTCGGTCACTTTTTCACCGTCGAAAGTCACACCGCCCTGCTGAACATTGCGTCTGGCCTCGGCGTTGGATGGTGCGAGGTCCGCCTTGACAAGCAGTGTCAGGATGCCTATCTGTCCATCCGTGAAATCTTCATCGCTCAGAGTGACGGTCGGCATATCAGCCGCGCTGCCGGCTGAGAAGAGGGCTCTCGCTCCCTCCTGGGCCTTCTTCGCCTCCTCCTCACCGTGGACCATCTCGGTCAGCTCGTAGGCAAGCCTTTCCTTAGCCTGATTAAGCTCCGCGCCTTTAAGCTTTTCGTACCCGGCGATCTCATCCAGGGACAGGAAGGTGAGCATTTTCATACATTTGATCACATCCGCATCATCGACATTTCGCCAGTACTGATAGAAGTCGAACGGACTGGTCTTTTCCGGATCCAGCCATACTGCGCCGGACGCCGTCTTGCCCATCTTCTTTCCCTCGGAATTGAGCAGGAGGTTGATCGTCATCGCATAGGCGTCGTCTCCGAGCTTGCGGCGGATCAGTTCGGTACCGGCCAGCATATTGCTCCACTGATCGTCGCCGCCGAACTGCATATTGCAGTCATAGTGCTGGTACAGATAGAAGAAATCATATGCCTGCAGGACCATATAGTTGAACTCCAGGAAAGTCAGTCCCTTCTCCATACGCTGCTTGTAGCACTCTGCGGTCAGCATCCGGTTGACCGAAAAATGTGCCGCGATCTCGCGCAGGACATTGAGATAACGGACCTTGCGCAGCCAGTCTGCGTTGTTGACGATCAGAGCTTTGTCATCCGAAAAATCGATAAAACGGCTGATCTGCTTTTTGAAACAGGAAATATTATAGTCGATCTGCTCATCTGTCAGCATAGGCCTGAGATCGGTCCTGCCCGAGGGATCGCCGATCATACCTGTGCCGCCGCCCATCAGCGCGATCGGCCTGTTACCTGCCTGCTGCAGACGCTTCATCAGACACAGCGCCATAAAATGCCCGACATGCAGGCTGTCCGCTGTCGGATCAAAACCGATATAAAAAGTAGCCTTACCGGCATTGATCAACTCACGGATCTCTTCCTCGTCCGTTACCTGTGCAATGAGTCCTCTCGCTTGTAATTCTTCATATAACTGCACTTATCTGTCCTCCTGTTGTGTATTCTCAGTTGAAAAGACCGGATAGTCGATCCCTATCAAAAACAGTCCGTGAGCCGGGGCTGTCGGTCCCGCCTCTTCTCTGTCCTTCGCCTCAAGTATCTCCAGCACCCGCGACGGGCGGTAATAACCGCGACCCACACGGACGAGCGTCCCGACTATGATACGCACCATATGCATCAGAAAACCGCTTCCCTCGATATGGAAGGTTATCAGATCGCCCTCCTGCGTGATATCGATCTTCGTCAGCTCGCGTACTCTGGTCGCCACTCCGGTCCGCGGACAGCAGAACGAGGTGAAATCGTGCTCACCGATCAGATATTTCGCAGCCCGCCTCATCTGATCAAGATCCAGCGGATATGACAGATACCAGTGAGTGCGCCGTTCGGTCGGAATGATATCCGTCGTATTCATTACATAGTACTCGTAAGTCTTGATTGCCTTCGGGCGCTTCGGTCCGTCCGCTCCCTCGATCGTGACCGGATCCGAAAGGATCTCTCCGTAGCGCGGATGAAATCCGGCCGGCACCTCACAGGACGCACGTACACGGATATCATCCGGCAGATAGGTATTGACCGCCCGCGCAAACATATCTCCCTCGATCGTGCAGGTCGTGTCAAAGACTGCCACATTACCCAATGCATGTACGCCCGCGTCCGTTCTGCTCGCACCGTAAACAGTCGTGCGCACGCCGGTCACCTTCTCAACGGCGCCCGTCAGCACCTCCTCTATACTCACGCCGTTCGCCTGGATCTGCCAGCCGCAGTAATCTGTGCCGTCGTAGGCAACGATCAGCATGATGCGGCGCTTCGGTTTCTTAACTTCTTTTGTTGTCCCCATACTGTCTCTCCCCGTTTAAAACACCCAAAAATGCAGCGGCAGCCATTTACCGCCCGCAATGGAGGCGGCCATATACAGGATCATCGCCGTGTATGCGAGATAATCGCGCCTTTGATAGTGCAGCGGCTTCATGCGAGTGCGCCCCTCTCCGCCGTGATAACAGCGTGCTTCCATGGCCAGTGCCAGATCGTTGGCCCGGCGGAAAGCCGATACGAACAACGGCACAAGGATCGGCACCATGGCCTTGACTCTGTGAAAAACATTGCCGCTCTCAAAGTCGGCTCCCCTGGCCAGCTGAGCCTTCATGATCTTGTCCGTCTCCTCCAGAAGGATTGGGATGAACCGCAGTGCAATACTCATCATCATCGCGATCTCATGCACCGGTACATGCAGCCTGGTCAGCGGCTTAAGCAGTGACTCTATCCCATCCGTGAGCGCGGTCGGAGTCGTGGTCAGCGTCATGATCGAAGAGCCGATGATCAGATAGATCAGGCGGATAGCGATAAAGATCGTCGTCGCAAG
>OMSP01000132.1 GCA_900313775.1 uncultured Eubacteriales bacterium | reverse complement strand
GTTTTTGCATATTTGTTAACAGCGTATTTTACGGCCGTAGCTGCCGTGTCGTCTGACATGGCAGCAGCGGTTGTTTGCTGTCGAGCTTCAGAAAGAGGTATCATATGACCTTTTCCACAATGCTAGAGACTATGTCCACAGGCATGCTGCGCACCTGCGGGATTTTTCTGCTGACGCTCATAGGATCGCTGCCTCTGGGCATGGTGGTGGCGCTGCTGCGAAGATCGCGCTTTAAAGTCGTCAGGATCATCATACGCACCTACATATCGATCATTCGCGGCACACCGTTGATGCTGCAGCTGCTGGTGTGGTATTTCGGACCGTTCTATCTCTTCGGATGGTCGATCGGCAATTGGCGGTTTCCGGCACTGATCGTCGGATTTGTAGTCAATTACGCGGCTTATTTCGCGGAGATCTACCGCAGCGGTATCGAATCGATCCCTGTCGGGCAGTATGAGGCGGCCGAGGTGCTTGGTTATACCAGGACGCAGACTTTTATGCGCATCGTACTGCCTCAGGTCATCAAGATCATCATGCCTTCGGTGACCAATGAGGTGATCACACTGGTCAAGGATACATCGCTTGCCTTTACTCTGGCATATCAGGAGGTGTTTTCGCTGTCCAAGCAGATCTCTGCCTCACAGGCGTCATTCATGCCTTTCCTGATCGCGGGCATATTCTATTTCGTGGCCAATTATATTGTGGAATTCCTCATGATGCGTGTTGAAAAAGCGCTGGATTATTACAAGTAGGAGGGCTGCCGCATGATCATTGAGATGAAAAATATCAAAAAGCAGTTCGGTGACAATGTTGTCCTCAAGGATATCAGCTTCGGTGTGGACAGCGGTGAAGTGGTCAGCATCATCGGTCCCTCCGGTTCCGGCAAATCGACCTTGCTTCGCTGCGCGACTTTTCTGGAAACGATCGACGGCGGGGAGATCATCTATATGGGTGAGCACGCGGCGCATACAGATGTGCAGGGCAAAGCCGTATATGTCACACAGCAGGAACTCAAACATTTCCGTTCCTATTACGGACTGGTATTCCAGCAATTCAACCTCTTTCCTCACTACAGCGTGATGAAGAATCTTACAGATGCGCAGGTTCATGTGCTGCACCGATCCAAGGAGGAGGCGGAGGAGATCGCGATGGATCTTCTCGGTAAAATGGGTATCGCCGACCGTGCGGATGCCTACCCCTATCAGCTGTCAGGCGGTCAGCAGCAGCGCGTAGCGATTGCCCGCGCGCTGGCCATGAAGCCGCAGATCCTCTTCTTTGACGAACCCACATCAGCGCTTGATCCTGAGCTTACTGGAGAAGTTTTGAATGTCATCCGCAAACTTGCGGAGGAGAAGATGACTATGGTCGTCGTCACACATGAGATGGCTTTCGCCAAGGCAGTCAGCAATCGGGTGATCTTCATGGACGGCGGGGTGATCGTCGAGCAGGGTGATCCCAAGGATGTGTTCGATGATCCTAAAGAGGAGAGGACAAAGCAGTTCCTGAGAGTATTTGAGAGATAATACCAATACTGTGATGGTAGTATGACATCATTTGATATGGGATCAATCACATACAGCATATTCGATCCGACCGGCAATGTCACGGCTTTGGTAGAGACTGAAGTACCAGTGCGGGAGCAGCCCGCTGTGGCTGCTTCGGTACAGAAACTCCACCGTGATGTAGAGCAGGTCGGATTCGTGCGTTTTGGCTTATCAGAGGTGTATCTGCGCATGGCAGGCGGTGAGTTCTGCGGCAATGCGACTATGTCAGCCGCCGCACTGCATCTGATAAGGACAGGTAGACACAGTTCAACCGGACGGACGGCTGTTACAGTCTGCGTAGAGGGAACAGAAAGACCGCTGAAAGTCTCGCTGAAACGTGATGCGGAGGATATTTTCGAAGCCTCTCTTATGATTCCGTGCAACATGAAAACAGGCAGAGAACAGCTTGTTTACGGTGACAGCTCAACTGATCCTTTATGTGTGCGTATGGACGGGATCAATCATCTGATCCTAGATGACCGGAGTGATCTGTACGAACTGATAAACGATCAGGATGCGGCATGTAATGCTGTCAGGTCATTCAGCGAACAGCTCGGCGGCGGAGCTTTGGGCCTCATGTTCCTGGAAAAAGACAATTCTTCTGAGAGCGACAGATATCTCATGGTCCCTCTCGTTTTTGTCCCGGGGAGCGATACTCTGTTCTGGGAGCATTCCTGCGCGAGCGGGACTGCGGCCTGCGGATATGCGCTGGCTAAAGAGAAGGGCGCCTCTGTTGATCTGGCATTTGACGAACCCGGAGGCCGGATGCGTGTCTGCTGCGATCCTGTCACAGACGAGCTGACATTGTACGGTCATACACGTCTTATCGATGAACTGCCTTAGGCAGTATCATTTCCCGAAAGAAAATGATAGAATAGGACTGACAAAGGTGTATCATACACAGGAGGTATGGTTGTGGGTAAAATATTACTACAAGGCGGCATGGTCGTTTCCGGTACAGAGACGAAACAGGCGGATGTGCTGATCAACGGTGATCTGATCGAGGCTGTCGGTCCGGATCTTGCCGATCAACTGCAGGACAGAGATGAGGCCGAAGTAGTCGATTGCAGTGGTAAACTGCTTTTCCCCGGTTTCATCGATCCGCATACGCATTTTCAGATGCAGGCATCCAAATGTGTCACTGCAGACGATTTTGACAGCGGCACCCGCGCGGCACTCGCAGGCGGTACGACAGTGATCCTGGATTTCACGACACAAAACAGGGGAGAGACCCTGATGTTTGCGCTTGAGCGCTGGCACAGAATGGCAGATGGTCATTGTTCATGTGACTACGGATTTCATATGTCGATCACGGACTGGAACGAAGAAGTGCGGTCAGAGATACCTCTGATGACCGAGAATGGAGTCACATCCTGGAAAGTGTATATGGCCTATCCGGCACTGCGCAT
>OMSP01000110.1 GCA_900313775.1 uncultured Eubacteriales bacterium | reverse complement strand
ACGAGTTTCTTCTTCTGGTTCATCTCCTTCATCACCCTGTATACAAGGATGATGACTGTGAGAGTCAGCCAGCAGAGTATGTCCAGAACCCAAAGCAGCCAGCCGGCTCCGCTGAGAGGGGCGATCATCCTCACGATGCCGAGTCCCATGGCGAAGACCAGTATCCACTGCAGCCTGAAATTCTTACGTATCCATGCACGCTGCTCGCCGTTCATATATACATTGAGCTGGTACATATGCATGTTGTATCTCATCGTCAGCCAGAAGGCAGGCACTGCCAGAGCAGCCGTGATCAGTGTTCTCACTATCATTGCGTGCCTCCTGTATCTGCGCCGAGGAATGATCTGATGATACCTCTGAACTGAACAGGTTTCTCAAGAAAAGAATAGTGGCCCGTGCCCTCCAGCACGACAAGCCCCGCGTTCGGGATCATCTCTTCCATGAGCCTTGCGTCCCTGATCGGTGTCGCGTCATCAAGATCGCCCCAGACAAGAAGAGTCTCCTGCCGGATCTTCGGCAGGGCTTCTCTCTGATCTTCGTTGACAGCCATAACAAGACATTTCTTCATCATCGGGGATGAATTCCTGTAGTCGTCCGATCCCTGCTGACTCATCCAGTAATCTATCACCTCAGGAAACATGGCATGGATCGGCCTGCTCATAAGGAAATTGCGCATCATCTTGTAGCGTTTTACCTTTCTCTTCTGCGCAGGTGATCTCTCCGGCATGATGCCGGCACTGTCTATCAGAACGATCTTTTCAATATCAAAAGGCAGGTCATCCCGCTCAGCGAGCTTGATAATGACCCTGCCTCCGTATGAATGCCCTATCAGCACAGCGCTTGTTATTCCCAGAGCCTGCATGAATCTGCAGAAAAAATCCGCGTAGCCGGCAGGTCTCCATGGTTCTGCCGGCTCGGTGCTGTCTCCGAATCCCGGCATATCAAACTGCACGACCCTGTATACATCATTGATGCAGTCAGCCGCGAAGTCATACAGATCAAGCCCTGTGCCCCAGCCCTGGAGAATGACAGCTGTTCTGCCTGTCTCCGGTCCGGTTATCTTATAATTGATATCATAGCCATCTACTGTCATATTCATAAATTGTATTTTACCATATATGACAATGACTTGATAACTTTATTTCCACATATTGCGTAGTCTCAGCCGCAACTTCAGTCCAGAACTCTTTTCAGTATCTTAAGAGCCTTGTCTGTCTCCTCCTCGCTGATGGTCAGCGGCGGCAGCAGTCTCAGACGGCTCTGCGCGGGTATCGCCAGCAGACCTTCTTCCATGAGCATCGATACCGCCTCGGCACCGCTCATTCCGTCAAGATCGATACCGATCATGAGTCCGAGACCGTCCAGCTGTTTCACCTTCTTCATCTCAGTCAGAGCGCCGCGTATCTTTTCAGACTTCATCCTGACTTCTTCAAGGAACGCGTCTGTCATGGTATCCATCACGACACAGGCGCCCGCGCACGCAACAGGGTTCATGCCGAAAGTCGAGCCGTGATCCCCCGGAACCAGTATATCGCAGGTTTTCTCTCCGCAGATGATGCCTCCGATCGGAAGTCCGGCGCCTATGCCCTTAGCAAAGGAAACGATATCCGGAACGATCCCGTACTGCTGATAAGCAAACAGTGTTCCGGTCCTTCCGATCCCTGCCTGCACCTCGTCATCGATGAACAGTATGTCTCTGCTGCGGCACAGCTCTGCCGCAGACTGTACGAAAGACTTGTCAAGAGCATGTACTCCGCCCTCTCCCTGGACAAGCTCCATCAGAAAAGCGCAGGGATCATACTTATCTGTCAGTTCTGCCAGCTGCTCCGCGTTATCTACCTCTGCATGCACGAATCCCGGAACGAGAGGCGCGAAGACCTCCTGCGCCTCCGCCAGCGCGGTAGCAGTGACAGTCGCGAGAGTCCTGCCGTGGAATGATTTCTTCAGAGAAATGATCGTATTCTTCTTATGGTCAGCTGCAGTATTACCGTATTTTCTGGCAACCTTGATGGCTGCTTCGTTGGCTTCTCCGCCTGAATTGGCAAACCATACCTTTCTCAGGCCGCTCTTCTTAACGAGTTTTTCAGCCAGCAGCGCGCCCGGTTCTGAATAGTACAGATTGGAAGTATGCTGGACTTTGCCGAGCTGTTCAGTTACCGCCGCCAGCCACTTCTCATTCTGATATCCCAGAGAGTTGGCTGCATACCCGCTGCACATATCGATGTACTCTTTTCCGTCAGCATCAGTGACAGTCGCCCCGCATGCATGGTCAACAACAACATCATAGCGGTTATATGTATGTACAATGTACTGCGCGTCCAGCTGTTTTATCTTTTCCCTGTCCATCACATCGTGCCCCCTTTGTAATACTTCTCGCCCTTTTCCATGATAACGGTGCCTACGCCCCTGTCTGTGAAGATCTCAAGCAGCAGGCAGTGAGGTATGCTTCCGTTGAGTATATGAACACGGTTGACGCCGTTTTCTATCGACTGGAAACAGTTCAGGACTTTAGGGATCATTCCACCGGATATTGTCCCGTCCTCTATCATCTTTCTGGCTTCATCTACATACAGTTCCGAGATAAAAGATTCCGGATCTCCGGGGTCTGTGTAGACGCCCGATGTATCTGTGAGATAAGCAAGCTTGTCAGCCTTGAGTGCCTGCGCCACTGCTGCCGCGGCATGGTCTCCGTTGATATTGTATGACTGCCCTGTTTCGTCCATTCCTATAGGATAGATCACCGGGAGAAAATCATCATTGAGCAGATCTGTGATGATCTTGGTATCGACATGAACTACTTCGCCTACATATCCGATGTCATTTCCGCCGGGTGTGCACTTCTTCACAGTCAGCATCTTCCCGTCTTTGCCGCTGATACCGCATGCCCGTACGCCGAGCTGCTGCGCCAGCGTCACGAGGTCGCTGTTGACCTTGCCGAGCACCATCTCCGCTATCTCAAGCGTATCCGCGTCCGTGACACGCAGACCGTCCACGAAAACCGGCTCTATGCCTGTTTTGCGAACCCATTTGCTGATCTCCTTGCCGCCGCCGTGTACTATGACAGGTTTGAATCCGACAAGCTTGAGCAGCACCGCGTCTTCGATGACGTGCTTCATCAGCTCATCGTCCTGCATCGCGCTGCCGCCGTACTTTATCACTATGATCTT
>OMSP01000230.1 GCA_900313775.1 uncultured Eubacteriales bacterium | reverse complement strand
TCTCAATATGGGAGCCGGTCGTATCGTGTATCAGGATCTTACCAAGATCTCAAAAGCGATCGAAGACGGAGATTTCTTTGACAATCCCGAATTGCTCCGCGCATGTGACAACGCGAAAAAGTCTGGCGGTGCTCTGCATATGTTCGGACTGGTATCTGACGGCGGTGTGCACTCACATCAGGAGCACCTCTATGGTCTGCTGGAACTCGCGAAGAGAAGAGGGTTGACAAAAGTCTATATCCACTGTTTTATGGACGGCAGAGACACGCCGCCCGAGTCGGGGAAAGGTTATATCGAGGAGCTCGAAGCCAAATGTCTTGAGATCGGAGTAGGAAGGATCGCCACTGTCTCAGGACGGTACTACGCAATGGACCGAGACAACCGCTGGGAGCGTATTGAGAAAGCATACGACGCGCTGACCAAGGGAGCGGGAGAGAAGGCGGCTACGGGACATGAAGCCATGCAGCAGTCTTACGATGCCGGTACCACTGACGAGTTTGTGCTTCCCACGGTCGTGACAGATGAGAATGGTGATCCGACAGCTACTGTAAAAGATGGGGATTCTGTTATTTTCTTTAATTTCAGACCGGATCGTGCGCGGCAGATCACGCGTTGTTTCTGCTGTGATGATTTCGACGGTTTTGATCGCGGCGAAAGAATCAGGACGACCTACGTCTGCTTCACTGAATATGACGTGACGATCCCGAACAAGACGATTGCATTCCCGAAGGAAGAGATCGTCAATACTCTGGGTGCCTATATCTCATCGCTGGGACTGAAGCAGGCCCGTATCGCCGAGACAGAGAAGTATGCACATGTCACCTTCTTCTTTAACGGAGGTGTGGAAGAGCCCAATCCGGGAGAAGACCGGTTCCTGATCCCCTCACCCAAGGTGGCGACCTATGATCTTCAGCCCGAGATGAGCGCCTACGGTGTTTGTGACAAGCTTTGCGAGGCGATACGATCACTGGACTATGATGTCATTATCATCAACTTTGCCAATTCAGACATGGTCGGTCACACCGGCGTACTGGAGGCCGCCATCAAGGCCGTGGAGGCAGTTGATGAATGTGTGGGCAGGACAGTTGAGGCGATCAGGGAAGTCGGAGGACAGATGTTCCTCTGCGCTGATCACGGCAACTCCGATGTCATGATCGATGAAGCGACAGGGGAACCTTTTACAGCACATACGACCAATCCGGTGCCTTTCCTCCTGATCAATGCGGATCCCGTATACCGCCTGCGCGAGGGCGGCAAGCTCGCAGATATCGCGCCGACGCTTCTGGAACTCATGGGTATTGAGCAGCCTGCAGAGATGACGGGTGAATCACTGTTGATAAAAAACACTTGATTTTTTAGGTTCAAACGAATACACTATTAAAGACGCGACCGAAAGGCAGCGTCTTTTATGGGGGCGTAGCTCAGTTGGGAGAGCGCTTGAATGGCATTCAAGAGGTCATGAGTTCGAGTCTCACCGTCTCCACGATAAACGGGATGACTGCAGATGGCAGTCATCCCGTTTTGTTCCCTCGGCATTTACAATCAACGGAAGCTGGTCTATCATATGTGTAGAGATACTGGCAGCATAATCAGGAGGAATAGACTATGAAGTATTCAATAACCAACCAGCCTTTCACAGTATTAACGCTTGCCCTGGAGGCAGGCGAGGCCGTCAAGACGCAGAGCGGTGCGATGGCATGGATGACGCCGGGAATCAGGATGGAAACAAAGACCGGTGGTTTGGGAGGCATGTTAAAGAAAGCGGTCGTGGGTGAGTCATTAGCGCTGAACCGTTATACGGCCGAGCAGGCGGGCGAGCTCACGCTGGCCAAGCGCTGCCCCGGCGATATCCTGATGTTTAATATAGGAGAGACTCCGATCATTGCGCAGAAGAGTTCCTTCCTGGCATCCACAGAAGGTGTGGAGATGGAGGTGTATCTGCAGAAGAAGCTTTCCACAGGCTTTTTCGGAGGCGAAGGGTTCCTGATGCAGAAGTATACGGGAGCGGGCTATGCATGGTTTGAGGTCGACGGCGCTGTCCAGGAGAGAGAACTGGCGGCGGGAGAGCAGCTCGTGATCGACAGCGGCTATGTGGCTGCCATGGAAGCTACCTGCAGTATGGAGGTCCAGTCGGTCAAAGGTCTGACCAATATAGTGCTCGGAGGAGAAGGTCTGTTCAATACAGTTGTCACCGGTCCCGGCAAGATCTGGCTGCAGACGATGCCGGTCAGTGCGCTGGCCATGAATCTCTATGCATTCATGCCTCATAACAGCTGACCTATCATCATTGCACAATAAAAAAAGGCAGGCCTTCGGGCCTGCCTTTTATCTGTGACTGAAAACTACGCCTGCACGGTGGGATCCAGAGATGCGAACGGCACGCGCTCTTTTTTGTCTACGATACCCTGCTTATCGACTTTTTCCGCCTCGGCCTCTTTGCCGAGCCGACGAAGCATCGTCTTTTTGACTGCGCGGAAAATATTCTCATATCCGGTACAGCGGCAGAGGTGCCCTGAGAGCAGCTTTCGAAGCTCCTCATCAGTATATTCCTTGCCGGTGTTTAAGATCTCCCAGGCGGAGAGGATGAACCCGGGTGAGCAGAAACCGCACTGGATCGCAGTCTCGTCGATAAAAGCCTGCTGGATGTCTGAGAGTTCTCCGTTCGGACCAAGCAGACCTTCCAGAGTGGTGATCTCCTTGCCTTCGGCCCAGACAGCCAGATAGATACAGGAGTCAAAAGCCTCTCCGTTGATGATCACGGTGCAAGCTCCGCATTCGCCGACCTCACATCCCTTTTTAACACTGGTCATGCGGTAGTCATTGCGCAGCATATCTGTCAGGGATGCCCGCACATCGACATTCTTCTCTACCGGTTTACCGTTTAATGTAAAATGAACTGTCTTATACTGTCTTTCACTCATTTCACTTCACCTCCGGCTTTCTTGACTGATTCGATCAGTGCCCGCTTGGCCATCTCGACCGCCATATGCTGGCGGAAAGCCTTGCCGCCGCGCCAGGAATCACGAGGATTGATGTCCTTGAGGACCAGACTTGCAAACTGTTCGACATTCTTTTTGTTGACTGCCTTGCCATTGATAAACTCCTCGGCGGTCGGCACACGCATGGGAACAGGTCCCGCGACGCCGTAGGCGATACGCACGCGGTCAAACTTCTTTTTGTCATCCGACAGACGGACATTGACCGAGCAACCGATATTGGCGATCTCCAACGCGTTACGCTTACCGTATTTAATATAGTGTCCGAAGCAGTTATCATAGGACTCCTTCGGAATCAGGATCGCAGTCTGGATCTCGCCGAGTCTCAGATCAACGGTACCGGCCTTGATATAGAAGTCCTTGATCGGCGTACAGCGCACACCGTCCGGTCCGGTGATCTCAATGATCGCCTCCCACGCATGGAGAGTGGAAGCGGAGTCGGCAGAGGTGACACCGTTACAGGTGTTGCCGCCGATCGTACCGATAGCGCGGACCTGCGGCCCTCCGATCATATTTACGGCTTCACCGAGCACACCGATCTTCTCCTGAATGATCGGGTTCTTCGTGATATTGGAAAAGCTGGTGAGTGAGCCGATACGGATATTTTCTTTATCATCGATGCTCACTCCGCGCATCTCATCAAGCATATAGATGCTGACCAGTTCTTTTCCGGCTCGCTTGCCCTCACGGACCTGAACGAGTACATCTGATCCGCCGGCAATGACCTGTGCCTCGGGGTGTTCTGTCAGCAGACGGCAGGCGTCCTGAACAGATGTTGCTTCATACAATGCTTTGATATCATACATCAGTCCTCGCCTCCTTCCTCTTGGATGAGTCCGGTTTCGACAAAGTTCTTATACAGGACATCCGGCGAGAGAGGAAGTTCGTTGATGAAGCATCCTGTCGCCTGCGCGACGGCCGCGCGGATAGCCGGTGCGACCGGACATACCGGCGGTTCTCCCAGTCCCTTGGTACCATAAGCGCTCGTGGGTTCATAGTTCTCAACAAAATCGCCGACCAGTCTCGGATGATCCATGAAAGAAGAAAGCTTATAGTCCAGCAGGTTGTTGTTGAGCGGTCGTCCCGTCTTCTCATCGAAGAGCAGTTTCTCGGATAAAGCGTAACCTATGCCCATGCTCTGACCGCCGTGGACCTGCGCCTCGGCGAGCGCCGGGTTGATCAGCTGTCCGCAGTCGTGCACATTGACGATGTTGAGCAGACGTACGCGGCACATCGGTATATCAACCTCCACCTCGGCAAAGCAGCAGCCGAATGAGTAGGCGTTCGACTTGATATGAGCGGTCTCCTCGGAAGTCAGATGTACGCTGTGATCACGGCTGTAGAGGGCGGTGGTAGCCAGTTCTTTCATGCTGATCAGTACGCGCCCGTCTGTCTTGCGGATAATATTATTATCGACGATATCCATGATATAATCAGGCATACGTGTCAGTTCGTAGGCATATTCAAGTATCTTGCGCTTCATGGCCTCAGCTGTTTTTCTGACCGAAAAGCCCAGAGTGTAAGTACCTCTGGAGGCATAGACACCGGTTCCGAAAGGAGTGATATCTGTATCCTGACATGAGACGGTGTGGACTTTGTCGAGCGACAGACCGATCGTGTCAGCCGTCATCTGAGCAGCGACCGTGTCAGCTCCCTGACCGATCTCGGTTTCGGCCAGCTGGACCTGTACGGATCCGTCCTGATTGAGTACCATACGGCAGGAAGAGGTCTCCAATGCGATCGGGTATACAGCAGTGTTGTACCAATATGTAGCGACACCGATGCCTCGTCGGATATCGCCGGTCTGCGGTTTGCTGTACTCTTTAAACTTCTTTTCATAACCGATGGTCGCGCCACCCTTGTCAAAACACTGATTAAAGGTGTCGCTGTACAGTTCGTTATGAGAGAATTCGTGTACGAAACCGACAGGCATCAAGTTTTTGCGTTTAAATTCGAGCGGATCCATGCCGATGGCTCGCGCACAGTCGTCAGCGGCTGCTTCCATGGCATAGGATGCCTGAGGCATGCCGTATCCACGCATCGCGCCTGCAACGGGTTTATTGGTATAGACTGTCCAGGCGTCTCCCTCGATGTTGTCGCAGGGATAGAGCTGCGGGAAGGCGTTCAGACCTTTCGCCGCTATCGCGTGACCGTGGCTGGAATAAGCTCCCTGATCAGCCCATGCTTCATATTTTCGGGCTGCAAAAGTCCCGTCCTTTCTTAAATACGAGATAATATGGAAGCGCTCGCCATGGCGTACCCGGTTGTTGACGAAAGTTTCCTCTCGGGGCACGTCGATCTTGACGAGCCTTCCGCCGAGTTTCATAGAAAGCCATACGCACAGCGGTTCATAAAGCGTATCCTGCTTGTTGCCGAAACCGCCGCCGACATAGGGCTTGATGACACGGAATTTGCCCCAGTCCATACCGAGAGCCTGTCCGATGCAGCGGCGGACGATATGGGGGATCTGCGTCGATGTCACACATACATACCGGTCGTCTCCCTCGCCGTAGGCAAAGCATTCGAAGTTCTCGATATGGCAGTGCTGCACTGTCGGCACTTCATACCAACCCTCGACGCGGGTAAGACCTTTTTCTTTGATAGCCTCCTCATAATTTCCCTGACGGATCGTGGTATGCGCCATCACATTGCCCGGATAATCCGGATGCAGGAGAGGAGCGTCCTCCTTCATGGCGTCAAAGACATCCAGAACAAAAGGAAGTTCTTCGTATTCAACTTTGTCCTTGAGAACGCGTATCGCCTGAGCGGCCGCTATCTCGTCTTCAGCCACGACTGCAGCGATGTCATCTCCGTAATAGAGGGGGTGGTCGGTCAGGACCAGCCGGTCAGCGACATCCTGATGGGACGGTTCCACTGACCAGGGGTGACCGGGTGTCGGGAAATAATTCTTTTCACAGTCAAAGCAGGTAAAGACCGCGACGACTCCCGGGATCTTTTCCGCTTCACTGGTATCGATGGACTTGACGATGCCGTTGGCAACAGTCGAATGCAGGATGCGCGTACACAGTGCTCCCTTATCACAGAGATCGTCTGTGTATTTTGTCCGACCGATTGCCTTGTCATGTGCGTCAAGTCTCGGGTAGGGCTTTCCGATGACTTTGTTATCCGGTGCGGGATAACGGTTATCCATGCTCATACAGCACCTCCTTATACAAACACACACTATTATTTTAATCGATACTAAATATGAAGTAAATAGGAAAACAAAAATTTTTGGAAATACTAAATAATTTTGTATTTTTGATTGATTTTTACTATGCAGAGTGCTACGATTAATGCGTAATATGTTGTCATGTCAAAAGCAAAGGAGATGCTCATATGATTTCCCTCAAAAAGAACGAAAAAGCACTGGAACATAACATTGAAAAAGCAAGAGAAAACAATATCATTCTGCCGACGATCGCTCAGCTGCGCGATCCGGAACTGATACCTGACAAGATCAAGGATCAGCTAAAGAATGTCGGTCTGTGGGATATCAATCCCCTCAATCTGTTCCGCATCACATGGAAGAATGAGC
>OMSP01000280.1 GCA_900313775.1 uncultured Eubacteriales bacterium | reverse complement strand
TTAGCTCAAATACTATCTATAATTGGCGTATGCTGGAAAACCGCTTTGATTCCTGTGAATACATGGAAAAACAGCGGTTTTTCTATAGTGATCCGCCTACAGTTTTCAACAGTCAGGTTTACATTTTTATGGTAAAATAAGAATGACAGGTTCGGTACACGAGTGTTTTCAGATGGAAAGGGAAAACCATGGGAAAATACACATCATTGGAACAGGCAGTCAATGATCCGTCGCTTGCCATCATAACAGATCATATAACTACGTTTACAGAGCTCAACAGAGTTTATACCAAATACCGGGTTCTTCCGAAAAGGCAGAGGAGAATCTCAAACTATTACTCAGATGAGTTTTTAGGGCATACTGTTCCGGAAATGTATGTTCTTATAAAAGATAAGATGAAAGCTGACAGCGAATTCTTTGCTGACCTGCAGCTGCCAAGTGAGAAATATATGGTCTCAGAACCGGATCTTTACTATAAAGAGGACAGTTTCAATTCGGGTGATACGAATATCTGCTTTATTCTCGGCCATTCGGGCAGCGGTAAATCCATGATGGCCAGAACACTCGAGGGCGATGATATAGATCATATTGAGCTTGACGACCTGCTTCTCACTAAAGATCATTTCACCATGGATGAGCTGAAGGATTATTCTGATATGTTCTACAGCTTCTTTGCCGGCGAGGGGGCTAAGTACTATATCGGCGTCGATGAGAGAGACAGCCTTTCCAAGGAAGAATACGAGGATAAGGTGTTCATTGATTTCGTTAAGTTCGCCATGGATTATGCAAATCAGCACAGGGACAAGAAGTATATCGTAGAAGGGATCTGGATCTACCTCTATTTTGATGACCCTTCCGCGTTTGATGATTATGCGGTGTTTATCAAGGGAACATCTTTCCTCAAATCCAAGATCCGCACGATGAAGAGAGAGGCCAAGAGAGAAAAGGAAGAGCTGAAGGACAGGAAAGAGATGTTCGGACGGGCAGTCAGAAACTATCTGCTCGATGAGGATAAGATCGACAGTTACCGCAAATACTTCAGCGATAAGCCTGATACTCTTTTCAGAGAAGAGTCTAATGAAGCCACCAAGCAGGCGGAAACTGTTGTAAGCGAGTTGAGGAATATCGACAAATGTTTTGTCGATGAAGATGCAGACGGTATAAATGAGATCATGAGCAACGCAGAAGGAAACAGCGAATTATCCAACTGGAATAAAATGAGGATCATCAACGAATGCAAATTTGCTTTGTTTGATCTAGGCAGGTCGATTGGCCGCAAAGGAGAGTAAAATGAATCAGAACATCATAAAAAGAAATGAAAAACTTGCAAAGGAAATTATAAAAGGACTTCAATCCCGCAACATGTCCGGATATTGGGCTGCTACACGCGAGGAAGCGTTAGAGCAGGCATTGGCATTGATCCCGGAGGGCAGCACGGTCACGATGGGCGGCGCTGTGAGCGCACATGAGATCGGGCTGGTGGATGCGTTAAAAAGCGGTGCTTACAATTTCATCGATCGCAAAGAATGTGAAGATCCGCGCGCGGCTATGCTCGCCGCCTACGATGCTGATGTCTTTTTGGCCAGTGCCAATGCCATCACGCAGGATGGCGTATTGGTCAATATCGACGGAAATGCCAACCGTGTCTCGGCCATCGCTCAGGGCCCCCGGAAAGTTGTGTTTATCGTTGGCATGAATAAAGTCTGCGATGATGTGGACGGAGCAATGAAACGAGCCAGAAATGTGGCTGCTCCGATCAACGCGCAGCGCTTCGGCCTCGATACGCCCTGCAGTAAGACGGGGAAATGCATGAACTGCAAATCGCCTGACACGATCTGCTGTCAGTTTCTGATCACCCGCTTTTCGCGGCATGCGGGCAGGATCCATGTGATCCTGGTAAATGATACGCTGGGATTCTGAGATTATCTGCGTGTCGTGATATCTACGGCGATATCCAGCAGGATATTCGCGCCGTTGATGATATCCTGATCACGAGTATATTCCTCCGGATCATGACTGATGCCGCCGACACTCGGCACAAAGATCATTGCGGTCGGGCAGATCGTCGCGAGATTCTGCGCGTCCTGTCCGGCCCCGGAGGTCATTCTCCTGCAGGAAAGTCCGCGTGAGCGGGCTGCTGACTCGATTTTTTCCACTATCCCCTGATCAAAAACGACGGGTTCAAACCGCGATACTCTTCGCGCGGTGATCCTGACCTGATCCGTCTGTTCGAGTTCTTTCAGGTAATCTGTGAGAGCCTGTTCCTCCGCTTGCAGGCAAGCTTCATCCGGGTTGCGCAGATCGACTGTGAAGATTGCTTTTCCGGGGATCACGTTGACCGCGTTCGGTTCAAACGAGCAGGTCCCGACCGTCGCGACAGTCCGGCTGCCTGCCATTTCACAATGCTTTCTCAAAAATATATTGATCTTTGCGGCGGCGAGTCCGGCGTCGCATCGCATATGGGTAGGCGTCGTGCCCGCGTGATTCTGGTGGCCCGTGACAGTGATCTCATACCAGGCGATGCCCTGGAGATCTTCCACGGCGCCGATTCGGATATTCTCTCTGTACAGGATCGGTCCCTGTTCGATATGCAATTCGATAAAAGCGCAGGGAGTGAGCAAGTCGCAGGGTTTACCGGCGTATCCTATCCTTGCGAGTTCCTCGCCGAGCACCGTATTATCGATACCGCGTACTGCGAGAGCCTCATCTGCACTCATGCCGCCGGCAAAGACGAGTGAGCCGAGCATATCCGGTGCGTACCTCACGCCTTCCTCGTTGGTAAATGCCGCGACAACGATCGGTCTGTCCGGCGTGATTCCATTCTCCTGCATTGTGCGGACAACTTCGATGCCCGCGAGAACGCCGAGGCACCCGTCATATTTCCCGGCGTTGATCACGGTGTCGATATGAGAGCCCAGCATCAGCGGGGCAGTATCGACGTGGTCTTCCGGCGCACAGTCCCATACGCCGAAGATATTGCCGACTCTGTCGATCGTGATCTGCATGCCGGCTTCTCTCATCCATGTGCATACCGCATCGCGGCCCGCTTTGTCCGCATCGGTCGCTGCTGTTCTTGTCCGTTTTCCTTCTTCGCCGAGCCCGATACCGCTGAGACGGTCGATATCATCGATCAGGCGCTTTCCGTTGATCTGTATCATGGCATGTCCTTTCCGCAGAACTATTATCTCCCATTTCTCATATGACCACAAGCCGGTTCTTGTGTTTTTATGCAGTCAGGGTCATATGATAGAATACAAGTATGCAAGAGAAAGAATTGTAAGGGGAATGCGGACAGAGATGAAGCGTGAACTGGATCATTTTTATATAGGAAGATCCTACGGCGGCAACCAGGACTGGTCCCGGACGTTCATGATGCGCCTGGGAGGATGCGCAGCCGGATACGGTGCTGGTCAAAGCCGTGACTTACAGCGGATACCGGTGGCTGGATTTGAGGGAGCTGTGGGATACCGGGCACACGCCGAAGGGCGGGTTTGTCCTGTTTCACCGGGAATGACGGATGCGGGAGTATACATTTTCACGAAAGGAGCCACGAATCGGCTCCTTTTTTATTGATGCTTTCCGAGCGATTCATTGGTAAAATAAAAAAATTATCGAAAAACGATAAAAAAGTGTTGACAAACAATAATGGCCGTGATAGTATCCAATTATCGAGAAACGATAAATGATTAATGCCTGGCGAAAATTATCGTTTAGTTTTTAGAAAACAAAATGTATTAAGGAGGAGAATAGATCATGAAACTCAACAAAGCGGTAACGATTATTTCAAAGATTGCAGAAGTGTGCTACTGGATCGGTTTCGGCATGGTCGGCGCGATCGTGATCAGCCTGATCGCCGGCCACCACGGGCTGGTCTCCAAACTTACAGATGTTGATCCCTCTATGGGAAAAGATTTGACGGCATTCGGATTCAGCATCGAGACGGTGACTAAAGACGGACAGACAGTATGGGGAACATATCTCATTTTCTTCATCACCCTGTTCCTGATGCTCGGCATCATGGCGATGGTCTGCCGCAATATCTATCTGATCTTCAAGACGACAGCCGGAGAGACAAAGTTTTCAAAGGGTCAGACACCCTTCCAGCCGGACAACATCCGCATGGTGCGCGAGATCGGTATCTTCCTGATCGCCATTCCCGTTATCGGTCTGATCATGAGTGTGATCGCCAGACTTGCCATGTCGGGGATCGAAATTGAAAGCTCAATGGATATGCATTTTATCGCGGTCGGCCTGGTCATCATCTGCCTGTCAAGATATTTCAACTACGGCATGGAACTGCAGAATGATGTCGACGGTCTGGTGTAAAGGAGGTGCATCATGGGGAAGATCATGCTTGAATTAGATGTGATGATGGCGAGAAGGCATATGTCTCTCAATGATCTGGCCGATCAGGTAGGGATCACCAATGTCAATCTCTCCAAGATCAAGAACAATAAAGTAAATGCGATCCGCTTTTCCACCCTCGCCAATATCTGCAAGGCGTTGGCGTGCGAGCCGGGCGACATACTGAAGTACGACCCGGAGGACGGAGAATAAGAGAGCATCAATTTATAGAAAGGAAACGAAGACCATGAAACTGATACCGAGTTTTTCTGTTGATCACACCAGGATCATACCGGGAATATACGAGAGCCGCATCGATACGCTGGGTGATGAGATCGTCACGACATTCGACATCCGCATGAAGACGCCGAATGCCGAGCCGGCCATCGCCCCGGCGGCGATGCATACGATCGAGCATATTATCGCCACCTATCTGAGAAACGATCCGGAATGGAAGGACAAACTTATCTACTGGGGACCGATGGGCTGCCTGACGGGATGCTATATCATAGTCAAGGGCCGTCCCGCCGCGGAAGATATGTACCCGGTCATGCTGGAGGCCTTCCGCCATCTGGCAGAATACGAGGGTGAAGTACCGGGCGCGCAGCCGGTAAACTGCGGCAATTATCTGATGCACGATCTTCCGATGGCAAAATGGGAGGCGGCGAGATATGTCGAGTATCTGACAAATGCAGATAAAGATCTCATCTTTACTTACCCGAAGACGGAAAAGCTGAAGCTGGATAACGATCAGGAGTTCTTTGACTCGTGATGATCAGTTTCTTCAAAGGCTGCGATAACT
>OMSP01000176.1 GCA_900313775.1 uncultured Eubacteriales bacterium | reverse complement strand
GTATACCGATCGCTTTACCGAAGCGGATAAAATTCTGTTTTACATTCTGCGGGTCATCGCCCTGAGAAACACTGAAATTGAGTGATCTATACATCCCGGTACTGACCCCGCCGTGACGTGTCGCTATCGCATGGCGGATCCCGGGAAGCCCGTCCAGTTTCCTCGAACTCAGCCATTGCACCCCGTCCTGTTCGTGACAGGCATATACGTCACGTGTGTCCTTATAGATCATTTCATCCTGCATAGACATATGCTGTCTCCTCACGATCCCGCGTCAAAAGCGTTTTCAATATGCGACAGTTCGCCTCCCCCGCTAATGCCGATAACATCGAAGCGCACCTGCGTCTCCTCACCGATACGATACTTCATCATATACTGTCTCGCCATTTGTATGAGCTGCTGCTGTTTCCTGTAGTCAACGGCTGAAAGGGCATCGCTGACATCCCGGCTGCTGCGGTATTTGACCTCGCATATGACAAGTGTTTTTCGATCGGGCGTCCGCGCTGTCAGATCGATCTCTCCGTAACGCGTGCGTACATTTCTGCCTACAATCAGATAGCCTTCTCTCTCGAGATAAGCCGCGGCCAACTGTTCGTAATGGGCTCCGGTCTTTCGCTTATTTGTCAGTCCGTTAGAATCAGTCATTGACAAAGTTTTTGATGAAACTCCTGCGGTGAAGCGGACATGGTCCGTATTGCCGTATCGCATCGATATGGGCGCGTGTGCCGTAACCCTTATGAGACGCGAATCCGTACATCGGGTACTGTTCATCCCATTCCTGCATGAGATGATCCCGGTAGACTTTTGCAACGATACTTGCGGCTGCTATCGAAGCACTCTTTGTATCCCCTTTGATGATCGCCTGCTGTTTTACCGTGATATCCGGAATCGTCACCGCATCAGCCAGAACGAAATCCGCAGGCGGGTCGAGCTGCGCCAACGCCTGTCTCATTGCCTCATAAGTGGCCTGCAGGATGTTTATCTCGTCGATTCTCTCCTGCCCGACTATGCCGATCCCTACAGATACCGCCTCATCCCTGATGACCCGGTTCATTTCCTCTCTGCGTTTTTCGCTCAGTTTTTTAGAATCATTCAGCCGCAGGATCTCATGATCTGCCGGCAGTATCACTGCGCCGGCGACAACGGGACCGGCGAGAGGTCCGCGTCCCACCTCGTCAACACCTGCTATAAAAAGAGCACCCCGGCCCGCTTCGCGCTCATACGCGTACATCCTGTGGGTGCGCTCCTGTTCTTCTTTCATTCTGGCAGCCTGTCTTGCCAGCCTTTCCTCCTTTGTCATTTCTTATCTCCGTGTGCTACGAAACCGAACTCGGAAAACGGATAAATGCGCACCCAGGCACGTCCTATGAGCTCATCCCTGTGTATCGGCCCCACATCCTGAAAACGGGAGTCTTTACTGTTGTTGCGATTGTCTCCCAGAACGAAATACTCATCCTCTTCCAATGTGAAGGCGTCCTTCGCCATCCCGGCCTCGTTCATCGGTCCGACTATTTCGCTGTACGGATCATCGAGCTTTTCTCCGTCGATATACACCTCTCCGTCCCTGATCTGAACGGTCTCGCCGGGCAATCCGATGATACGCTTGATAAAACGCTTGTTCTCTTCGTAGCGATAAGGGAACACTACGACATCATAGCGCTTCGGCTCGTGGAAGCGATAAGATATCTTGTCTACTATCAGCTGATCTCCGTCATAGAGTGTCGGATACATAGATTCTCCGATCACCTTCGTTCGCTGTCCTACGAAAGTCACACACAAAAATGACAAAATCACGATCGCCGCTATATAAGCGATCCATGACAATATACTGCGCGCCACTGATTTCTGCTTGTTCTTACTCATTCTCTGAAATATCCCTTGTTGGTCATTCACATTCTTCCAGGGAGACCTTTCCCAGCTGGCCTTTCCTGAACCTGTCGATAAGGACGCGGGCCGCCTTGTCATGATCGGGGTCTCCGCCGCTCTTCACTGCATGTATCGACTGAGCCACTGCATCGAGCATCTCCTGCACATTCATAGTCGGAACGATGCCGTATTGTTCACTCAGAGTCTCGGGCCATGCTTCGAGGCCGTAACGGATTATATGTTCGGCCATCTCCTGCGCCGGCATCAGTTCCAGATCATCCGGCATCGTGCCGATCATGGCCAGGTGCTCTCCGACTATCGGATCGGAAAACTTTGGCCACAGCAGACCCGGTGTATCGAGCAGTTCGTATCCTCTTTTGCTCTTGATCCATTGCTGGCCTTTGGTAACTCCCGGTTTATTGCCGGTCTTAGCCACAGCTCGGGAGCTAAGCGAATTGATCAGCGTTGATTTGCCGACATTAGGTATTCCGGCCACCAGTGCACGAACCGGTCTGAAACGTATACCGCGCCTGGCATCGCGTTCCTTCTTCTCCTCGGCCAGCTGCATTATCCGGCTGACCACGGTCTGAATATCTTTCTTGCTGCGGGCATCTACAGCCACGGCGCAGATCCCGGCATGTTCATAAGATTTGATCCACTGTCTCGTCACATCGGGACAGGACAGATCCGATTTGGCCAACACGATCAGACGGAGCTTCCCCTGTGCGATCCCGTCCATCTCCGGGTTGCCGGACGACCGTGGGATACGGGCATCCAGCACTTCTATGACAAGGTCGACCAGCTTCAGCTGTTCTCTGATCTGCCGTATGGCCTTAGCCATATGGCCCGGATACCATTGGACGTCTCTCTTCTTCTCCACTCGCCATTCCCTATTTGATAAAACCGAACTGTCTTGATATGGAGGGCACGAACCACGCCTTTCCCAGGACAGAACTCCGCTTGACATTACCGATATTACTGGATCTGGAATCTTCCATATTGTACTGGTTGTCACTCATAACAAAATAGGAATCATTTGCAATACTGATCTCATCGGATGCCATTCCCGGATCGGCGACGTTGTTACTGATATAACGGGCTTTGAGCTTTTTGCCATTGACATAAAAGCTGCCATCCTTTATCTGCAGCTTCTCACCGGGCATACCGACGATACGGCGTATATAATAACGATCCTTCTCGTTACCGCGAGGTTTGAAGACGATGATATCACCGCGCTTGGGTCTCGTCGTATTGTATACTACGCGGTTTACCAGGACGCTCTGCTGATTGCGGATCTGCGGATTCATACTGTTATCCAGACATTTCACGCGTACACCGAAATACCAGACACAGACAAAGGCAATCAGAACTACAACTGCGATCTGAAATGCCCATACAGCCACCTGCTTAAGGTCGATCTGTCTGCGCCAACGTCTTACCGCCTCAAGGCGTCTCGACAATGTATGGGTCTGATTCTGCCTGTGTTTGCGTCTGAACCTCTCCGGAAGCTGCGGGACATAATCAGTGCGGTATCTTCTCTTTCTACGCCAGCCGGCCATAATGCTCCTTAAAAAACGAGCGGCTGATACGAGCTGAGCTGTATCCGCCGCTTTATCCTATCGATCAGGATACGCGTTCTTTTACCTTAGCTCTCTTGCCTGTGCGGCCGCGCAGATAAGTAAGCTTTGCCCGGCGCACTTTACCACGGCGGATCACTTCGATCTTCTCAACATTCGGAGAATGAAGCGGCCAGGTCTTCTCGACACCGATGCCGCCGGAATTCTTGCGGACTGTAAATGTCTCACGATTTCCGCCGTTCTGGCG
>OMSP01000129.1 GCA_900313775.1 uncultured Eubacteriales bacterium | reverse complement strand
TAATCACAGGCTTTCAGGATCCCCCTGCTGTCTTCCTGCTCCTCGACATCAGCAATGGCCAGCTGCGTCATGATCATGCGCTCTTCGGGCGTGGCAATGACATGACAGTCGGTTTTGTGCGGAGGCGCACCGTTTGGCATGATCCATACTTCCGCGAGCGAAAACTCACGGGCAGCATACAGAGCCATTGCGATATGTCCCCGGTGGATCGGGTCAAAAGTTCCTCCGAGGATCCCTGTCCTGACCTTGCGCCCGTTCATCGCGGCAGCTCCATGCGGTCTTTTGCATCGTGTGCGCGGCGATAGAGAATGATCTTACGGCCGATCGTCCGCACAACGGCAGAATGAGTGCGCTGGCTTAAAACTTCAGCTGTCTCACGCGGATCCTCCAGACAACTCTTCTGTACATTGATCTTGATCAGTTCGCGCGCTGCGAGCGCCTCGTCGACCGATGTAGTCACTTCCGGTGTCAGACCGTCTTTTCCGATCTGTACGACAGCTTTTTGTGAGTTGGCTGCGGACAAAAGAAAAGCGCGCTGTTTGGATGAAAGTTTCGCTCCCATCACTACTCTCCTATTCCATGTATTCAAACAGATAGTCACAGACATGCACGGTATCTCCCTCCTGCACGCCGAGTGATTTCAATTCGTCTTCAATGCCGTTCTCCCTGATGAAGCGTTCGAAGAACAAAAAACCTTTCTCGCTTTCCAGATTGGTGTAACCAAGCATTTTCTCTATACGCGGACCTTCGACGTAGAATTCACCCTTCCTGCGCGTGACAGTAAACGGCAATTCTTCCTTGCTCATCTCCTCTTCCGGGAAATACTCCTGCTCATAGACCATAGCTTCGCGCGGCAGAGCCGCAAGCTGACCTCGCACAAAGCGCAGGACATCCCAGAGACCTTCTCCGCTTGCACAGGACACAGAAAACACAGGACATTCATCTTCAAGCTCTGCTCTGAGTTCCTCCACTACTTGCCTGCGCTTCTCTTCCGGGAGCAGATCCATCTTGTTCAGAGCGATGACCTGAGGTTTGTCTGCAAGCGTCCCGGCGTACTCAGCCATCTCCGCGTTTATCGTGCGTATGTCATCGATCGGATGACGCCCCTCCAGCGATGCGCCGTCCACGACGTGGATCAGGTAGCGTGTCCGCTCGATATGCTGCAGAAACTGATGACCCAGACCTTCGCCTTTGGAAGCATTCTCTATAAGACCCGGGATATCTGCAAGCACAAATCCGTCCTCGTGATCGCCGAAATCCACCACCCCGAGATTCGGATGCAGCGTGGTGAAGTGATAGTTGGCGATCTTCGGCCGTGCATGAGTCACGCGCGATAAAAAGGTGGATTTACCGACGTTGGGGTACCCGATCAGACCGACATCAGCCATGAGCTTAAGCTCGAGCACGACCTCCAGTTCTGTCGCCGGCTGACCCGGTTTGGCGTATCGGGGAGCCTGCATTGTAGAAGTTGCAAAATGCATGTTACCGATGCCGCCCCTGCCGCCGTGTAGGATCACTTGCCGGCGGTTGTCCTCACCCGACATATCTGCAATGATCCGGCCGCTTTCCAGATCTCTCACCAGTGTGCCCTCGGGCACGTGGAGCACCAGATCTTCACCGCTCTTGCCGTGGCAGCGCTTCTTGCCGCCCTCTTTACCGTCGCCGGCCTTATAAGTCCTTCGGTGGCGGAAATCGGCCAGTGTCGTAAGACCCTTGTCTACTTCAAATACGACATCTCCGCCGTCACCGCCGTCACCGCCGTCGGGTCCGCCGTTCGGAACATATTTCTCCCTTCGGAAGCTGACATGTCCGTCGCCTCCTTTACCTGATCGTATGATGATCTGTACTCGGTCTGAAAACATAGATACCTCATCAAAAAAGCTCCCGATCTCTAACGACCCGGAGCTTTCACAGTCTGATTATTCGGCAGGATATACAGAGACCTGTTTCTTTGTCTTGCCTACGCGCTCAAAACGAACGATGCCGTCAACCAGCGCATACAAAGTGTCGTCGCCGCCTCGTCCGACATTGATCCCGGGATGAATGCGCGTGCCGCGCTGTCTGTAGATAATATTGCCGGCCTTGGCAAACTGTCCGTCCGCTCTTTTGGCACCCAGTCTTTTGGATTCGGAATCGCGGCCGTTTTTCGTGGAACCCATTCCCTTTTTATGGGCAAAGAATTGTAAATTTAATCTCATCATGAGTCGATCTCCTCTCTCGTAAGCGAAATATACGGATGATATTCTGTGTCCTTCTGAAGCTCTTCACATGCCAGCTCCATCGCCTTCAGCAATGTGACTGCTCTCTCATCCGGCTTCTCCCTGACGCGTACGTCCAGGAGTGCTTCCTCTTCATTGCAGACTATCTGCACCGGGCTGTCTGTCAGTTTTTCCAGAGCGTTGGCCGTATTGATGGCCATCATGGAAAGCGAGGCACAGACGATGTCTTTTCCTTTTTCGTCCATCCCGGCGTGACCGAAGAGACTGTAACCGCGGATCTCGCGGTCTCTGTCATAGAAGAGCGTCACACAGACCATAGGCTTATCCGTTGATTTTCGTGATCTTTACTTCCGTGTACGGTTGACGATGTCCGTTTTTTCTGGTGTAACCCTTCTTGGGCTTATACTTGTAAACAATGACTTTCTTCGCGCGATCCTGCGCCAGTACTTCGCCGTCTACTGTGGCGCCCTTTACATGGGGCTTTCCTATCTTCATAGACTTCTCTTTTTTGACGGCCAGGACCTGATCAAAGCTCACAGTGTCGCCGATCTCGGCTTCGAGCTTCTCCACGCGGACCACGTCGCCCTCAGCTACGCGGTACTGCTTTCCCCCTGTTTCAATGACTGCGTACATACGCATCCTCCTTATACTTCTACGCCGGCTGTGGTGCCGTCCGACTTACGGACGTCTTAACATGAACCTCGCCGTGCGACCATGCCAAACTATAATAACACTTTACAGTGGGCATTTCAAGAGTTTTTTCCATTGACAAAAACGTTGTAGATCGCCCGGATCGCTGCATCGAAATCCTGATTGTGCACACCGATGATGATATTGAGCTCACTGGACCCCTGGTCGATCATCCGTATATTGACTCCGGCCTGCGCTAGCGAGGCAAAAAGACGCCCGGCTGTACCGCGCACAGAACGCATGCCGCGACCCACGACTGCAATGAGAGCAATATCATTTTCCAGCTCCAGATGATCGATATCGACTGCTGTCTGAATATCTGCCAGGACCTTCTGTTCCTTGGCAAGAAACTCGTCGCGGTGGATAAAGACAGACATCGTATCGATCCCTGAAGGCATATGTTCGATATTGAGTCCGTGCTTTGCAAAGACATTCAGTACGCTGCGGCAGTAACCGACGATATCATTCATGCGTTCCTTTTCGATATAAACTGCCACAAAATCCTGTTTTCCGGCCACGCCCGTGATAACATGCGGTGAAGGCCAGCAGGTCCTTTCGACGATCAAAGTGCCGGGATCGGACGGACGGTTGGTATTGCGGATATTGATCGGAATGCCGGCTTCTTTGACCGGGAAGATCGCATCCTCGTGCAGTACAGCTGCTCCCATATAAGAGAGTTCGCGCAGTTCCCGGTAGGTTATGACAGAGATCGGTTCGGGATCATCTACTATCGACGGATCTGCTACCAACACGCCCGATACATCTGTCCAGTTTTCATACATATCTGCGCCGAGCGCACCGGAGATAATCGAACCGGTAACATCGGATCCGCCGCGCGAGAAGGTGTGGATCACGCCTTCCCGGTCTGCTCCGTAGAACCCGGGGATGACAGCTCTCTTCAGATTGGACAGAGCTGCGCTGACCATTTCTTTGGTGGTCTTTTCCTGATAAACTCCGTTTTTGTCGAAGCATATGATATCGGCAGCATCGACGAATGGGATATCCAGATACGCCGCAAGGATCTTGCCGTTCAGATACTCGCCGCGGGATGCGGTATAATCTCTTGCGTCGGGTTTGCCCAGATGCTCTTCGATCTCCCTGTATTCGTCATCGAGTGATATATCCAGACCCAGACCGGAGATTATCCCGTCAAATCTCTCCTTTATCGTATCGAATGCCTCATGATAGTCATACCCTCTGCGCGCTCTGTCATGACACTGATAGAGAAGATCGGTGATCTTGATATCATCTTTATTGCGTTTGCCGGGCGCAGAAGGCACCACATAACGGCGCGACGCTTCTTTCTCAACGATCTTTTTAACTTTTCCGAACTGCCCGCTGTCCGCCAGTGAGCTTCCCCCGAATTTTACTACTTTGAGCATGACGCTCTCCTCTCCTGTTGCCATACCGTACCAGGACATTTCCCTGGCCATCATATCATTAGTAACACAGACCCCCTGCATACCGGCACGCCGGGCGGCCTCTACGTTTTCTTCCAGATCATCAAAGAAAAAGACTTCTTTCGGATCCAGATCATACCGCTCACACAGGAGACGGTAAAAATCGGGATTGGGCTTGGCCAATTCTTCGCGGTAGGAAAACAGACCTCCGTCCATCTCCTCCGTAAAGTCAAGCATATCCTCCGTCTGCTCAAAAGCGGTCCTCGCGTAGTTGGACAGATAATAGACCCGGTATCCCATCTTCTTCATCGTGCGGATCCAGCTTCGTGTGTACGGATACACAGAAAAGATGTCACGAAGATGTGTGCATATCTGCCGGATCTCTTTCTCCAGATGAGGAGCGTTTTTAATATAGCGCACGGTCCATTCTTCCGCCGTCATATCACGGCGGTCGCCCTCCTGCCATTCCTCGCTCAGAAATGTAGCATTGGCAAGCTCCTCGCGCATGGCGGGGTCATCGGGCCACTGCTTTTCAAGATAGGCTTTCCAACCGAAGTCCATCAGGACATTGCCTATATCAAATACTACCGCTTTGACCATATTTCCTCCCAAACAATATTACTGCCTGCAATGCTCTATAATAGCATGTATCAACAACAAAGTCCAATAGTAAGGCAGCATCGGTCACTGCTGATCACGTGACTCAAGATCCCTTGCAAGCATCTCCAGATAGGGGATGAACGGGAACCGTATATCACGCAGAAAATAGTCTTCATTCAATTCATCACGCCGGAAGCTTTTACGTCCTCCGTTCTCGCTCCGGTCATGGAAAAACAGCAGCTCCTGAAGAGTCATATAGTAACAGGCCTCTATATCAGTAAAAAGGATCAACAGAAACGCGATACCTCCCTGCTCTTCCCAATGCCGCATAAAGCTGATCTGATGAGGATGAACGTTCTGCAGAGGAAAAGTACCCTGAGCACATTCTTTGGCGTCAAAGCACACCGGCACTCCCTGAACACTGCCTATATAATCGACGGTACTCTGCTGATCAAAATAGGCAAGCGTGATATGCCGGCTCTCCGTGTCGAATCTGACCGGCGTGATCGGCGTAGGGATCTTCTGGATCAGAGCCAGACCCCGTTCCAGATACACTTCGTTGCTGTGATTGACCATTTCCTCAAAAGAGGATCCGCGCAGCCCGCGGGAATTCCATGTTGCCATATGATCTCCTGTGTCAGTGCAATGCGTTCCCAACGAAAGATGCCATATCCTCCGGCAGTTCTGCCTGTATTCGCGCCGCGGCAGCTTCCTTGAGAGCTGCCGGCAGCTGTTCAGCTGATGGAAACACCAATTCCGAAGCGTGCAGAAGCTGTCCTCTCCTCTCCTTTACCGCATGTCCCTCGTATTTGACATCACCGGCGAGCGGATGACCGATCGAGGCAAGATGCGCCCTGATCTGATGACCTTTTCCGGTCTCCAGTTCCACACGTATCAGGCTGTATTCTGATCCGAAGCGGCTGAAAAAGCTGACCGGCTGCAGGTTTGTGATGACTTTTGCGGCACCGCTCCTCTTCTGCTCAGTGATTCGGACAGTGTTGGATTGTTCATCCTTGCTCCAATAGCCCTCAAGACGCACAGAGGCCTCGAGGCTGCCTTCTGCAACCGCTGTATACCTTTTGATCATCTGATGCCTTCGGACAAGCTCATTGAGCGCCTGAAGGCCGGGCAGGGTCTTTCCGGCTGCAACCAGTCCCGACGTATTGCGGTCAAGCCGCGATACGATACCGGGCTTAAAGGTCTCAAGATCCTTTTGCTCCAGCTCGCCTTCAGCAAGCATGTAATCAGTCAGATAATCGACCAGAGAAGTGTCATCGGCAGTTCCCCGCTGACTGAGCATACCTGCCGGCTTGTCGATAACTATGATATTTCTGTCTTCGTAGACGATCCTCTTCCGGAAGGCCTGCGCTCTGTGATCTTCGATCTCCGGAAGTTCCATTCCGTGGCAAGACATATCGACTCCCCGAAATTTTGCGATCGTCTCATCTGACATATAGATCGTGATCACATCGCCGGAGACAGTCTGCTCTTTCCCGCTGGCTTTGCGGCCGTTGAGCACGATGTTCTTTTTGCGTAGCATCCGGTACAGAAAAGGATCCGGAGCCTCTCGCATGTATTTGGAAAGCAGACGGATCAACCGCTGTCCCGCTTCGTTTTCTCCTACCCGGATCTCTTTCATTGCTATACACAATTGACGAGGAAGGCATCGGCCAGTTCACCCGTTCTCCTGTTCTTATGCGAGCGTTCGCCGGCGCGCTCCAGCATTCCGGTGAATTCTTCATAGTCATCTTCAATTTTTACGGTACACTTTGTATATCCCTGTTTTTTCATAAAATCTTTCAGATAATCCTGCAGCATCGATCTCTTTTTGTCTTTGACAGGCGCAAGGACCAGCAGACGGCCCTCCTCCAGCAGGATACAGTCGATCGGGAAAACAGTCTTTTCCGTTGCAAATACCACATCATAAAGCACCTCGGCTTCACCGCTGACACAGGCCAATGCACCGGCCTTCTCCGGTGTGAGCGAAGGATTGGGGAGAAGGGTTGAGAGTATACTGATGATCTTGGCAAAAGGCAGTACGGCGAGGATGGCCATCAGCGTAAAGATGTTTTTCCTCGTCCCGAAGCGAACCATGCCGTGGATCATCAGTATGATGATAAATGCCAGAATCGCCACAGCTCCTATTATCATGGTGCGCTTATAGCGGCTGCGGTCCCCGTATACTCCTTTTTCTCTTCCTCTGCCGGCTTTTCTCATGATATATCTCCCTTATCGCTATTATACACTGATTGATCACGCCTGCCTACGCCAGCCTGGCAGCAGATCGTTTTTGATCCTATTGCCTTGCACTCTGCCCCATCCGGCAGGAAATCCGTCTATCATGATGAGTATATATCCGTCAGATGATATACCGTCATCCGGAGTTACCATCAACGATTCTCCTCTCAGATACCGGTCGACACGATCGTCAGAAAGAGACAGTGACAACTCAGGCAGGTCCCCTGCAGACTGCAGCGTCATCGCGTAGGCCTGGGACGGTATCAGCTGGCCGTGACGCAACTCCCCGATCGTCAGACCTGAGCGAAGGAAACGAACTCCCTGCACATCAGTTATATCGACCGGGACCTCCATGCGGAGCGTTCTCTTTTTCTTTCCGCTCCCTATCTCCCGGTCTACCGTAACGGACACATCATTTGTGCTGTCATTCACAGTCCGGGGACCGTCTTTTTGAAGCAATGCCACAAAATGTCCTTCACCCCTGATCTTGTGTGGGTAGAGGCGGACGGTCTTTCTGACCTCTTCGCAGTGTTCGTCGGTCCATTCAGGATGCCCGTTCTCAAAGCCTTCTGTATCGGGGATAGAAACAGTATGTATCGATGGATCTGCACAAAGCAGATGTGCTATCACCTGTTCGTCTTCCCTGGGATCGAAGGTGCAGGTCGAATAGATCATATAACCTCCGGGTTTGAGCATCCCGGCGGCTGATTCAACAATACCCTTCTGTATCGGTGAAAAATACCCGGGTCCATGTTCCTCCCAGGCGCGCCACATGCGGGGGCCCTGCCGAAACATTCCCTCTCCCGAGCATGGCGCATCGACCAGTATTGCGTCAAAATAATCGGGAAAAGAACCGGCCAGTCTGTCAGGTCTTTCGCAGGTGACGACCGTGTTTTTCAATCCGAACAGTTCGATGTTTTTGATCAGCGCTTTAGAGCGTGATACGGATATGTCGTTTGAAACAAGGAGCCCTGCCCCTTGAACAGCCTGTGCAAGCTGTGTTGTTTTTCCGCCGGGTGCAGCACAGAGATCAAGGATACGGTCTCCCTTTCTGACCGGCAGAAAAGCAGCGGGAGCCATTGCCGAGGGCTCCTGCAGATAGTAGAGACCGCAGTTATAATAAGGGTGTGCAGACGGGCGGTCCGACTCAGGGTCATATATGAATCCATTGTCTGTCCAGGGCACCGGAGTCAGATCAAAAGGAAGGCGGTCAATCGCTTCTCTGACGCTCAATTTAGAAGTATTGATCCTCAGTCCGCGCACAGCGGGGAGCTGCAGCGAATCCAGATAATCATTTATCTCATGGCCAAGAAGCCCGGTCATTTTTTCTCTAAACTTAGCAGGCAGATCCATCTTGTCTCATTTCAATGAACGGTAGGAAGCACCGTTATCCAGTTTGACGCCTTTCAGTGCTGCAAGCTCAGATACGGTGACCAGCTCAAAACCTTTTTTTCTCAGTTCAGGAATCAGCTTAAGGGCGGCTGTCACGCTCTCGGCATGGATATCATGCATGAGGATAATGTCGCCGTCTTTTGCATTTTTCAGTACTCTGTTATATGTCTCTTCGGCATCGCGCGTCTCCCAGTCGCGCGTATCGATACTCCAGAGGATCAGCGG
>OMSP01000093.1 GCA_900313775.1 uncultured Eubacteriales bacterium | reverse complement strand
CAGACAACGACGACCAGCATGATGGGCTCCGTACATTATACAGCTCCTGAGCAGGCGCGCCGCGGCGTGAGCGATATGCGAAGCGATATTTACTCGATGGGTATCGCGATGTATGAGATGGTGACGGGACGCGTACCCTTTGACGGGGACAGTGTCGTCACGGTCGCGCTGAAACATATCCGCGAGGATATCGTGCCGCCTTCGGGATATGTCGATATCCCCTACAGCCTGGATCAGATCATTTTAAAGGCAACACTCAAGAATCCTGATCTGCGATATCAGACCATGGATGAGATGGTGCTCGACTTAAAGCACTGCCTGCTGGATCCCGAGGGAGATTTCGTCCGTATGCCCTACGGTACGGGCGGTGCCTACGCGCTGATGTCCACTCAGGAAGTGCGCGCTATGGAGGAGGAAGAGCGGAGACACCGGAGAAAGAGCTACCGTTCTGACGATGACACCGACGAACTTCCTTACGATGAGGATGACGATGATGAGCTCTCCGGAGGGACCAAAAGGATCAATAAGGTTCTGCTCGGCGTGATCATCGCCATGATAGTGGCGATCGCGATCTTTGCCATCGGCAGCGCGACCGGTCTGTTCCGGTTTGCCGGCGGCGACAAGAAGACAGAGAAGAGCGAGACGGTCAAAGTGCCCGATCTGGTCGGAATGACTGAGAAAGAGGCTGTCGAAAAGCTTGATAAGATAGACTTGAAGCTGAAGGTAGTCAGCGAAGAAGAGTCCGACAAATATGACAAAGGCGTGGTCATCAGCCAGAAGACCGCGTCCGGAACCAAGGTCCCGCGCGGATCGACGGTGCCGGTGGTATTGAGTTCAGGAAAGGTCGAGGAGATCACTATCCCGGATGTATCCGGTATGGAGGAAGACGAGGCCAAGCAGAAGCTCAAGGACGCCGGATTCAAGAAGACCGACTCGGAGTACACCTATGATGAGACGGCTCCGGAGGGCACGGTCATTGAGACCAGTCCTGCTATCGGTACGAAGGTACCGGCCGATCAGACAGTCATCGTCAAGGTCAGCAAGGGATCTGAGAGCGTGAGTGTTCCCAATATCGTCGGAATGACCAAGGACGCGGCGATGAACAAGCTCGGCAGTGTGGGTCTGCAGGGAAGCGCGACCAGCAAGTACAGCGACTCCGTGCCTGAGGGTCAGGTCATTTCACAGAATCCCTATGCCGGGACGAAGCTTGCGACCGGGTCGACGGTCAGCTATGTGGTCAGCAAGGGCGTTCAGAATGTCTCGGTGCCTACGATCAACGGCAGCTCAGAGGCGAATGCGCTGTCAGCTTTGAAGGCGGCCGGACTCAAGGGAACAGCGCTCGGCAACATCAAGAGCGATGAGCCGTTAGGCACGGTCATCAAACAAAAACCGGCAGGCGGTAAGGAAGTCGCGCCGGGAAGCACAGTGACTTATTATATCAGCCTGGGACCGGATTCTGAAGAATAGGCCGGCCGGGGCGAGTGAGAGATGAATGAAGTGACCAACTATCAAGGTCGAATCATACGAGGCATAGCCGGATTCTTCTATGTAGCGGAGGAATCCGGCTTTTTGCGCGATCTTTACGCCTGCAGGGCCAAGGGGATCTTCCGCAAGGAGAAGGTGAAGCCGCTGGTCGGGGACCGCGTGGTGTTTGAGATAACGGATGAGAAGGATAAAGAGGGCAATATCACTGAGATCCTGCCCCGCAAGAATGAACTGATCCGACCGGCAGTCGCCAATATCGATCAGGGAATGCTGGTCTTTGCCTTTGCAAGTCCCAAGCCCAATCTCCGTCTTCTCGACCGCTTCCTGGTCAATATGCGGAGTCTGGATATCCCGGTGGCTGTGTGCTTTAACAAGAGCGATCTCTCCGGTGATGAGGAGTCAAAGATCCGGGAGATGTATGCGGGCTGCGGATGTGCCCTGTATTTTATCAGCGCAATCAACGATATCGGGATCGGAGAGATCAGGGAGCATCTCAAAGGAAAGCTCACGGTGCTCGCCGGACCGTCCGGTGTCGGCAAATCATCGATCGTAAACCGTCTGCAGTCAGAGGTGGAAATGGAGACCGGGGATATCAGCAAGAAACTGGGTCGCGGCCGGCATACCACGAGGCGGGCCGAACTGATCGCCGTCGGAGAAGACGGATATGTGATCGATACGCCCGGGTTCACCTCGCTTGAGATCCAGCAGATCGCCAAAGAAGATCTGCAGTATTATTATCCGGAGTTCGAACCCTATCTCGGGCAATGCAGATACAACGTCTGCTGCCACCTGAATGAGCCGGACTGCGCGGTCAAAGAGGCGGTGAGCCGCGGTGATATCCATCCCGGTAGGTATGATACTTACTGCGCGCTGTATCATGAACTGGAAGAGGGAGAGAGAAACCAATACCGGTAGAGCTGATCTGCTGAAGTTTGCAGATATACAAGAAAGATACAGAACACGCAGATTGATGATAAGTCATAGAGAAGTAGGAGAAGGTTGGAAACAGGGACACAGAAAGATATATAATAATTTCGTAAGCAAGGAGATAATTGACATGAAGAACAGATTAGCCCCATCAATACTGTCAGGCAACTGGGCAAATTTAGGCGAACAGATACGCGCGGTCGAGAAGGCCGGAGCGACTGACCTGCATTTCGATGTCATGGACGGTATCTTCGTGCCGAATATCTCTTTTGGTATCCCGGTATTAAAGAGCTTAAGGCCGTTTACGGAACTCTTTCTCGATGTGCATCTGATGATCACAGACCCGAAGCGCTATGTGGCTGATTTCGCCGCGGCAGGCGCGGACCTGATCACATTTCATATCGAGGCATGCGATGGCTGTGTAGTCAAAGACGGCCGGACAGAAGAGGATGATTCGCTGAAAATGAGATGCAGCGGTGAAGATGATGTGCTGGCTACGATCAGCGCGATCCGCGAGACGGGAAAGAAGGTCGGTCTGTCCATCAACCCGGATACGCCTGCTGATGCGCTCTATCCCTATCTCGACAAGATCGATATGGCGCTTATCATGGGAGTGTTTCCGGGATTTGGCGGCCAGGGCATGGTCGAGGGCACGCTTGAGAAATCAGCACGGGTGCGTGCTTATATTGAAGAGCATGGACTTGACTGCGATCTCGAGTTTGACGGCGGCGTGAAGCTCGACAATCTTGATGCGGTCCTTGATGCAGGCATCAATGTCATCGTTGCCGGCTCAGCAGTGTTTAAAGATGACGTATACGGCAACGCGAAAGCATTTACGGAGAGACTGAAATGAGTTGTTTGATCGTCGGCGGCGGAGAACTGGATAAGATCTGGGCGCAGGGCTTTGCGGCCATGCATCCTGACGCCATGACGATCGCCTGCGACAGCGGCATCCGTTTCTTCCGCGATATCTTTGAATGCCCTGATATCTTTGTCGGCGATTTCGACAGCGCCGATCCCGAACTGGTCTCCTACTACGAAGAAAAAGAGCAGACTCTGATGCATCCGCTTCCGGTCCACAAGGATGTCACCGACTCTGAGGAGGCGCTCCATATCGCGCTCGCGGCAGGCTGTGATCCCATTTATCTGATCGGCATGACCGGAGGCAGGATCGATCACACGCTGGCCAATGTGCAGATGCTCCGCCAGGCTGCAAGAGCAGGCGTCCGAGCCTTTATCCTTGACCCGCTGACCCGCGCGTATATCATATCAGCCGTATCCCGGACTGACTCATCGATAGGATCAACTGATGATGCTGATTCAGTTATGAACAGTGTTCCTCCTGTTTTGCGCTTGCACCGTAACGAAGCCTACGGCGATTATATTTCCTTGGTCCCCCTCGGCGGACCGGTCATCGGTCTGACTATCACCGGGGCGGAGTATCCCCTCACCAATGCCAATCTCACCGGTGACAACAGCCTTGGAATCAGCAACCAATTCTCAGACGATGAGATCGCGATCTCCTTCCGTTACGGAGATCTCCTCGTCATCGAATCCCGCGACGCATCTGTGTGATTACACTTTGCAACCGTTGCAGAATAGCAGCGTTGTGCAGATCGGACGCTAATCTCACAGCCTGTCAAAGCCTGGGAATTATCCTGTTCTGAATGATGAAGTCGATCAGCTTCATATCTATCGTTCCACACCGGTCAAAGCTGACGATCAGATTCTTTCCCAGGACAAATCCATGGTTGTAGTATTTCATGAGCTTGCGGTAATTGTCGGCGGCATAGCGCGGGTCGTCCATCATACCCAAGTGTTCCCAGCAAAAAAGCTGTCCGTCTTCCCCCTCAAATGTGAAATCAGGTGCGAGGACGTCATCTCCGAAATCCCAGACCTGCTCATACCTCACATCGATCCCGTAATGATATAGCTTCTCCATGATAAGCACTTCTGATTTGGATCTCATTTTCAAGCCGCGAGAGGTACGGTGCTTCTTCCATTCAGGGTGATAAGTACTGGCCTGAAATGCCTGCTTTCCCCACTCGCGATGCCGCAGGATCCGTGTCTTTTCTTCCTCTGGCAAATGAAGGTCTGTCACCAGCTTTTCGCGGTCAAAGAAGTACTCTTCCGGCAGCTTGGAATATGATTTTGACATGGAACGCAAGATTTTATCAGGGTCAAATGGTCTTATCTCAGCCATGGCGTTTTCTAAGATGCTTATGTTTTCCGAAAGGATAGAGTCAGCCCTTTGCGCAAACTCTTTTTGCGCAAGTTGTTTTTGCGTGTTTGCATCTTTGGTAATTCCGCTGCGTATTCTTCGTTCGCCCTCGTAATACAAATGCATGAACTGTTCATGGCCATTTTTAGTTTGAGAAGTGAGTGTTCCCGGCGGCGAGTTTTCCAAAACCGCATCGTAATACTCTTTCAAGTCGATGAGCAATTTGATTGTTTCTTTGAGCTGATCATTTATCAAATTCATATTTCATCCTGTTCATTGTTGCTATGCTTTTCTGGCTGATCAGAGTTTAGTGAAGCAGCGGCATGGATGGATTATTTAAAACAAACACGGCATCTGAGTGATACATGGCGTTTCAGGGAGAGTATCACAAATGATGAGAAGAAAACAGTCGATTTCTGTCGACAATTATCGACACTTTTCATCGCAGGAGAAAGCACTGGATGAAAGTCGCATTTTTTGAGATCTGTCCAGCTTTTTTATCTGAATTGATGTCAAAAAGCCAAAGAGGGTGGATGAAATGTGCTGTTCAGCAAGTTTTAGCATGTTTTTTCGAAATATGCTGTCAGAAAGGTTCGAATCGCTTGTCGCATCCAGTATTTTGAATGAATTGAGATGCTACAAAGGAGAAATACTGGATAAGAGTCGTGAAGAATGCTTCTCATCCAGCCTTTCATAGTGGAGTGTTGCATATGTTTGACAAACCTATATTCTCATCCAGTCTTTCACAGCAGGAATTGTTTGAGAAAATGATTCTAATCATGTATAATATAATTTCCTATTATATGTTAATTGGGGAAATAGGCGCCGCATCACGGCGGATGAGGGAGAGAAGCAAAATACTCTGAGTTTACGGAATTTACAGAGAGGTTATAGGTATCTATGAAGCTGGGAAT
>OMSP01000105.1 GCA_900313775.1 uncultured Eubacteriales bacterium | reverse complement strand
TCTGGTCGCTGATGTCCTTGGGCATAAGGATGTCAATACGACTCGCAAACACTATGCTGCAATCGATGAAAACCGGCGGCGTCAGGCAGCCAAAGCAGTCCAGTTGAGAGATAATGAGTAACGCCCGGTCTTCTGTCCGGGCGTGACTCTTCCGCTCTATTTGTTAAATTAATAACATATTATTGTTTCTCTCTCAGTCGCTTAAGTGCGTCTTTCATATAGTCAGGTAAAGGCGCATCGACTTCTATCCACTCACCGGTTGCAGGATGAGTGAATCCGAGCGTCCTGGCATGAAGGGCCTGCCCGCTGATCCCCAGACTGTTTTTCCCCTTTCCGTATAACTCATCTCCGACCAGCGGATGATGTATGTTAGCCATATGTACACGGATCTGATGTGTTCTGCCGGTCTCAAGGGTAAATTCCACATATGTACAGCTCTTAAAGCGTTCCAGCACACGGTAATGAGTGACAGCCGCTCTTCCCTTCTCTGCGGGCACTACTGCCATTTTCTTGCGGTCTTTCTGAGAGCGGCCGACAGCGCCGGTCACAGTGCCCTCATCGTCACGAAGATTACCGCTGACCAGACCGACATAGACGCGCTTGATATCATGCTCTTTAAGAGCAGCGGCGAGCGCCTGATGGGTGCGGTCATTCTTGCATACGACCAGTGAACCGGAAGTATCCTTGTCTATGCGATGCACGATACCTGGCCGCATCACTCCGTTGATCCCGGACAGATCTTCCTTGCAGTATGCCATCAGACCGTTTACCAGGGTGTCGTCTGTATGTCCTGCAGCAGGATGCACGACCATACCTTTCGGTTTATTGATGATCAGCAGATCATTGTCCTCATAGAGGATATCAAGATCCATCTCACGGGGAAGTATCTCAGGCTCAACGGGATCAGAAATATCTACCATTACAAGGTCGCTGTCTGCGAGCATATATGACGGCCTGACCGTTTCGCCGTTGACGGTGATATGGCCTTCCTTTATCTGTTTCTGCAGGAAAGAACGCGTGTGATCCTCAAGCAGTCCCGCCAGGTATTTATCGAGCCTTACCGGCTCGCCTTTATACTGTGTTTTTTTCATCATGAGCAGTTTTTAATATGAGTAAGACAGCTGCAAAACAGGCGCCGGTTATATAGACATCCGCCAGATTAAAGACCGGAAAATCGATCAGTTCCACATAGATAAAGTCAGTTACAGTGCCGCGTACCGCGCGGTCCCAGAAATTTCCGACAGCTCCGGCAAGTATCATGGATACCAGAACGGCATGCATGGGTCGTATCGTTCCTGCAGCCGCATATTTAATATAGAAACACGCGATAAGCGCCATGACAGCAACGGTAAATACAAGAAATAAGATCCGGTTGTTTTTCAGTATCCCGAACGCTGCACCGCTGTTTTCAAGATAACGCAGCTTCAACACGCCGCGGATCAGGTGAATGTCACCCACTGACGCCAGTTTCGTCTCGGCCCAGATCTTTGTACACCTGTCCAGCGCAACTAGAACGGGTATCAGGATCAGCGGCATCCAGTATATGATTTTGATCTTCTTGTTCTCCATAATTCTTTGTACATCAAAAGACGGTGCCATCCGAAGATGACACCGTTTAGATCGATCACATATTATCAATAACGGGTAACCGAGGAAGCGCTGAGCGATCCGCCGCTTAGCAGATCCTGCAGATCACCGGAGATCTCAACATTTGTCGGTGTCACCAGGAAAATATAGCTGGAGATCTTCTGGAGATGCCCATCGATCGCATAAGTCGCACCTGAAGTAAAATCGATGATCCTCTGTGATACTTCAAGGTCCAGACCCTCGAGATTGAGGATCACGGTGCGTCCGCTCAGCAGTGTATTGATGATCTCACGGGAGTCATCAAGGACCGTCGGCTTAACGACGCAGACTTCCATATTGGTGAGCAGAGGCTTGGAACGCATGGGCGATACATTTGAAGACCGCCTGCTCTCGCGGCTCAACGCCGGTTTCTTCTCCGGACGTGCCGGTGCAGGTGCTTCTTCCTCTTCCACCATGCCGGCAAAATCTTCCTGATTCCTCCGTCCGAACAGACGACGCGGCTTAGGATCCTCCTCGTATTCTTCGTCGATCAGATCATCATCATAATACTCATCGTCATAGTCATCGTTCAGACGCATCATATCCATAAATTTGTCTAAAACACTCATATTCTCTCGCTCTCCATCTCCTGTGTCGGTCACTCCCTATTGATGAGAGTAATCACGCTCCCCGAATATCATCGTGCCAATCCGCACATAGGATGCGCCTTCTTCGATGGCTATCCGAAAATCACCGGACATGCCCATCGAAAGGCGGGCTACATCTATATTATTATGTCTGTTTTGCTGTTGAATGTCAACACTTAATTGGCGCAGGCGGCGGAAGTGAGGACGGCTCTCTTCCGGGTCCTCTGTAAATGGCGCGATCGTCATCAAGCCGCGCACGCGGACTCTCTCGAGCGCCAGGAACTCATCGATCTGCTCTAGAAGTTCATCCGGTGTCATGCCGAATTTACTCTCCTCTCCCGACACATTTACCTCCAGCAGGATATCGATATGCTCGACTCCTTTTTTGGCCGCTTCTTTTTCGATCACCTTAGCAAGTTTCAGGGAATCTACCGAATGGATCAGTGCTACTTTGTCTACTATATACTTGACTTTGTTGCTCTGCAGGTGCCCGATCATATGCCAGCGAATATCTTTAGGCAGTTCCTCATACTTGGCGGTCAGCTCCTGAACTTTATTCTCGCCAAAATCACGGATCCCAAGATCATAGGCCTCGCGGATCATCGATGCCGGTTTTGTCTTTCCGACAGCGATCAAAGTAACGTCCCGCGGATCACGGCCGGCGTTTTCTGCCGCCTCTGTGATCTGTTCTAATGCTTCTTTCAGGCCTTCCGGTACATGAGACATAATTTCCTCCTTATCGTGATGTCTGAACGACTTTATTTTCTGTAAGCTTTGACGCGTTTAATGCGATGTGGTCATATAATTGAGGTCCGTAGGGCGAATGCTCGTCTATCACATAGTAGGTCTGATTGGAAGCTATGATATCGATCGCCTGAAACACGGCATAACCTTTATTGATATTATATACTCCTTTAAACTTCTTTTTTTTACCGATCTGATACGTTTTATCATCGTTGTCCTTGCCGATCACCTGGCCCCTGTCAAAAGCAGATGTCTTGGCGTAGACATTCCCGTCCTTTCTGTAGAATACATCAAAAGCGGCAAAACTCCTCTTTCCGTCTTCACCGACTTTCTGCACGCCCGTCCTCTGAGTATCCGGATCTGTGACTACATATTCCTCAGGGATCTCGTAGACATCTTTCTTTACGACCGAAGACCTTGGAAGCTTCAGCCCCGTGTCATTCTGCAGTATCAGCTCGACTGATACAAAACGCTGCGAAGCATACATAAGCATGTCTGAGCTATAAGTCAGTCTGCCGTATTTCTTTCCGTTTCGCTCGATGATCTTGCATTTACCCCATATGGAATGGGGGCTGTTGCCGATACATGTCTCGATCATCTTTTTATCGCGGATCTTTTTTTCGATCTCCTTGTTTACAGGAAAGATGACAGCCCAACTTTCGTCGGTAATGATCTTGAATACCGGCTCGCCCTTCCTGACTTTTGAACTCTGCCGGATACTGTGCTCGCTGTATGATTTCTGATCAAAT
>OMSP01000148.1 GCA_900313775.1 uncultured Eubacteriales bacterium | reverse complement strand
TTATCTGTGTATCTGCCGCGACTTTGTGGGCCAGTTACCGTCTGCTGAAAGAGGACATCCTTTCTCTTAACGCGGAAGAACCTCCACACGAAGGAAAGCATCTGCTTCTGGAACACGCGCCCGAGCTATGGCAGGGTATTCCTTTAAAGACCGCCGTGGCTCTGCGGCATACTTTCCTCTACAAAAAGAGACTGATCGCAGCTCTTATCGGTCTGGGTCTTTGCACGGCGCTCGCCGTGACCGGGCTCGGGATCAATGATTCCGTATCCGGCATTTCACGCGCCCAGTATGGCAATATCCAGGTCGCTGATGCGGAAGTGACATTCACCGGAGGCAAACAGGGTGACGCGCCTGCCGTTATCATGAGCGGCGTTACCAAGATCGGAGGCAAAGCGTTCTCGTATGTGAGCGATGTCCGGGATGTCAAAGTCGGAGCGAAGAACTGCCGGGTACATCTGATGGCTCCGTATGAGAAGGGCAATATCAATCATTTCTTCATCCTGCGGGACAGCAAAGACCACGGACTCTCACTGCCGAAAGAGGGAGAGGCGCTGATCAGCCGCGGCTTTGCCAAGCATCAGCATCTGAAAAAAGGCGATACCATCGTGCTGCCTGCTCAGAATGAAGATAAGCAAGATGTGCAGCTCACCATCGCCGGCGTCTTCACCAACTATATCTACGATTATTTGATCGTACCGCCGGCGGCACTTACAGAGACAGGCGGTTCGGCCGATGTCAACAGCCTGTTTGTCAACTTTGCCAAGGACTCGGATGTCGATCTGAGCCAGACCGCTCTCTCAAGTCTGGGCAATGTCACTTCAGTGACTATGGCCAGACAATATGAGCAGAGAGTGGCTCCCGCGATGAATCAGATGCGCTGTGTCGCATGGATCACGGTAGTCTTTGCGGCGCTGCTGGCCATCTGGTTCATGATGGAGATCGCTGCCGCGGATATGCGGGGACGATGGCGCGACTGGAAAGTGTGCCGTCTGCTCGGCTATGACAGCCGTGAGATGACGCAGCCTCTGCTTATCGAGCATCTTCTGCTGACGGTAATGGCGGCTGTGATCGGTCTGATCGCCGGCTGTATTCTTTGCCGCAGGGTGGTCGGCAGGATCGTCAGCGAAGTGTTTTATATACCGCCGAAGGTCGGCATGCTCAGCTGCTTACTGGTGTTAGTCCTGCTTCTGATCCTGGCCGTCCTCATCCACAGGATCTCGCGTATCTATCTCGGAAGACGACCCGGAGCCGGGCGCAGGAAGAAGCATAATAAGAACAAGAAAAGCAAGAAGATGAAGAAAAGCAAGAAGCCGAAGAAGGGCAAGAAGAAAGAGGAGAAGAGTGCATAAGATGATCGACTTTCCGCATCTGGGCATCCATCTGGAGCGAGTCGGGAAGACCATAACAATCGGGAATATCGATATCGCATACTACGGTATCACGATCGCCCTCGGGATCCTCTTGGGGGCGGTCTTGGCATTCCTCTATGCCAGACATACCGGGCAGGATCTGAACGATTATGAAAACGTCCTGCTCCTCGGCATCGTCTTCGGCATCATATGTGCGCGCGCCTACTATGTCATTTTCTCCTGGGAGGATTACAAGGGGGACTGGAAGAGCATCCTCAATATCCGCGAGGGAGGACTGGCCATCTACGGCGGCGTGATCGGAGCATTTCTGGCCGTTTTCGTCTATACGCGCGTAAAAAAGCTGTCCTTCCTGCAGATCGCAGACGCGGTCGCGATCGGATTCGCGGCCGGTCAGATGATCGGGCGTTGGGGCAATTTCTTCAACCGCGAGGCATTCGGCGAATACACGGACAGTCTGTTTGCGATGCGCCTGCCGGTCGACGCGGTCCGCAGCGGTGATATCACAGAGAAAATGAGCGCACACGCTCAGGAGATCGACGGAGTGCGCATGATCCAGGTCCATCCGACCTTTTTATACGAATCGCTCTGGTGCCTGGGTCTTTTGATCATCCTGCTGATCGTCGCCTACAAAGGAAAGCATTATTTCCGCGGTCAGATTCTCTTCATTTACCTCTTTGGCTATGGCCTCGGCCGCGTCTGGATCGAGAGTCTGCGCACCGATCAGCTGAAGGTCGGTCCGGTCGCGGTCTCGCAGATCCTGTCGGCGGTGCTGATCGTGCTTTCTGCTGTCATGTATACCGTTCTCTCTCGAAAGGGGAAGAATAGTTAGACGATGAAGCACAGGCAGTTCGACCGAACAGAATTATTTGAGACCATGCCCATTCATAAAGCTGTGATCCTGCAGGCGATCCCTGCCGTCATCTCACAGCTTATCATCCTGTGCTACAATCTCGCCGACAGCTATTTTGTCGGTCTTTTAAATGATCCGGCCCAGACGGCTTCCGTCGGTGTCGCCATGGGCGCTTTCATGATGCTGACAGCCATCTCCAATCTCTTCGGTGTCGGCGGCGCCAGCGTTCTTTCACAATCACTCGGAAGAAAAGATATAGACAGTGTGCGCCGGGTCTCCTCGATCGCCTTCTGGTGCGGAGTCTTCGCGCCCGTGATCTATATGCTGATCCTCGCACCGATGCAGATGCCGTTTCTCAGACTTGTCGGAGGGACGGACGAGACGCTGATCCTTGCGAGAAACTATGTGATGTGGACCACCTATATAGGCGGCATCCCCGCGACTTTAAACATCATGCTGGCCAATCTCGTTCGTGCGGAGGGGAAATCAGGTATTGCGATGACAGGAGTGTCGATGGGCGCCGTGATCAATATCATCCTCGATCCGTTTTTCGTACTGCCGCGGTTTCTCGGCATGGGGGCGGCCGGAGCGGGCTGCGCGACGGCGATCTCCAATCTGATAGGAACGATGTTTTTCATCGCATATGTCCTGAGGAGCAAGGATACGGTCCTGTCGTTTGCTCCGGGACATTTACGCTATTTCAAGAAATATATCAGCCGGATCCTGCGCATCGGATTTCCGTCCGCACTGCAGTTTCTGCTGACGATTGCGGCCGTATCAGCAACGACCAAATTCGTATCGCTCTACAGCACGGAGGCCGTCGCGGCGTTCGGCATTGAAAAAAGGCTGGATCAGCTGCCGCTCTTTTTCTCGATCGGCATCGCCAACGGGCTGCTGCCGCTGCTGGCGTATAATTATGCTTCCGGCAACCACGAGCGCAGAAAGGCGGCATTCCGCTTTGGGAGCGGGATCGCGGTCTTCTTCGCGCTGTGCAGTCTGATCCTGTATGAGTGCGCGGCGCCGCAGCTCTGCCGTATATTCATCGATCACGCAGAGACAGTGCGCCTGGCCGCGAGGTTTCTGAGGATCCAGATCATCGCGCAGCCGCTTGTGGCGGTCAATTACCCGATGATCATACAATTTCAGGCGATGGGTCAGGTAAAAGAGGCCATGATCACTTCCGTCCTCCGCAAGGGTGTGCTCGATATACCTCTGCTCTTTCTGATGAACTGGCTCATTCCGCTCTACGGATGCCTGTGGGTACAGGTGATCGTGGACAGTGTCTCATTGATCGTTTGTCTGATCCTGTACCGGCGGATGAACCGAAGACTGGCTGTCTGTTCTGAGTAGTCACTTCTTACTGTTTTTTCCAATACATCCAATCTTATTAAAATGTTGTTTTAACAACACTTTTAATATATAATCTTGATGAATAGAACTTATTCATTTTTATTATAACCACGAGTGATTTCAAGAAGTAAGACGCTCGCTGACTGTTATATGGGAAACAAGAATAAAAGAACAGCCGCAAAAAGGAATGCGTTGATCATCCTGATCATGGCTTTGCTTCTGGTGACAGGTATCTTCGCATCCGTTTTTATCGGACAATTCTCGATCACACCGAGAGAACTGGCCGGTATTCTTTTCTCTCGCCTGACAGCCATCAAGCCTTTCTGGAGTGCGCAGCAGGAGCATGTGCTCCTCACGGTACGGCTCCCGAGGATACTGGCCGCCTGTCTGGTCGGACTGGCCCTGTCGGCGGCCGGCTGTGTATATCAGGGGGTGTTCGAAAATCCCATGGCGGCTCCCGATTTTCTGGGCGCTTCCAGCGGCGCGGCACTCGGAGCGGCACTGGCGATCCTGATCGGCATGCCCGACGGCGTGATCACCGGCTGTGCCTTTGCAGTCAGTCTGCTGACGATCTGGATCGTCTACCTGTTGGGCAGGCGCACACACGGCAACAAGACTGTGGGGCTGGTGCTTGCAGGATTGATGGTCAGCGCGCTCGCACAGGCGGGGACCAGTTTTATCAAACTGGCCGCCGATCAGCAGAATGAACTGCCCGCCATCACTTACTGGCTGATGGGCAGCCTGACAGGCATCACGATGAAAGATGTACTCTTTGCGAGCGTAGCGATCGCGATCGGACTGATCCCGCTGCTGGCGGTGAGATGGAAGATCAACATCCTCACGATCGGTGAGCAGGAGGCCTCCACGATGGGCGTCAATGTGCCTCGTATGAGACTGCTGCTTCTGGCCTGTGCTACATTGCTCACGGCGGCGTCTGTCTCGATCAGCGGCATGATCGGCTGGGTCGGTCTGGTCATTCCTCATTTTTGCCGCAAGATCGTGGGCAACAATTATAAATACCTGATGCCGGCCTCTGTCCTGACCGGAGCGTTGTTCCTCCTGCTGGTGGACGATCTGTCCAGGACAGTGTT
>OMSP01000027.1 GCA_900313775.1 uncultured Eubacteriales bacterium | reverse complement strand
CATTATCATCGGGAGCATCCAGTGCGGTGTCGTCTGCGGTAGTCAGATCGTTCTGCTGAGTTTGCGTGGAAGAGTCATCGGATACAGAAGAATCCGAGGAGAGATCGTTGCCGTACATACGCCATAAAAGGAGCGCCAGCACGGCTATGATGGCGACTTTGACGGCGGTACGTATGATCCTGTTTTTCTGTTCCTGAGACATATTTCTCCGTGATGAAAACTGTCGATAATTGTCGATTGTATCGACTGTATTTTCCGATCGACTTGTGTTTAAATAAGCGACAGGGGACCGATGGCGGTTAATCTCACCCCTGCGAGGAGGTGAGGCCTATGACGGACTTTGAGATTCTGTACATAGTCTTAATGATTATTACAGCATTGATAATGCTCAATCATAGAAGTTAGCCGCCAGAGAAGCGACCTCTGACGGCTATTCTTTAGCCATACGGGGCAACCGCTTTATCGGTTCCCTTTGATGGTTATATTATATCATAACATGCCAACGGTTTCAATCGTGGTTTTCTCGTTTTATGTTGTAACAATGCTTCTTCTCAATGGTGTCTCCGGCCATGATCTCCGCACTCATACCATCCCCGATCGATTCAATTACTGTCTGTTGATCTGGGTGGTGGCCGGACATGGTCTTTCGCTGTGGCCGGTCAGTCTGCGTGCAGGGTTGGCAGCAGCAGCATCCGTCTGTGCGGTCATCCTGGCAGCAGACATGGTATACATACATTTTCGCAGCGTGCCTGTCATGGGAGGCGGAGATCTGAAACTTCTCAGCATTGCCGCTTTGGCAATGGGTTTTGATCGGACCATGCTCGCATTGGCAGCAGGTCACGTTCTGGCCTTCCTGCGGATCTTGATCAGAGCTTTGTCGCACAGGCCCTGCCACATGAGGGACAGACTCCCCATGGGACCGTTTCTATGTGCCGGGCTCGTCATCATATACTGCCTGTATCAGTGAAATACAAGCATTACAGTCATTCCCTTCTGTCTTGACATTCGTTGTCAATCCCTCATAATGAAATCATAAACTGATTCTATTAGAGGAGGTATCGCTATGGCTCATCTGTTTACCATTCACAAATCTTCAGCAGATTATATAAAGATCCAAAAGAAGACTCACGAACTCGACATCGTGGTCGAGATCTCGACGAAGTTCGATCCGGATCTGCGGACGGATACGACAAGTTGTTTTCTGGACCACATGGTCGATACGCTGGCATGGGGCGCCTGTCTTTCCATCGGCGTCAAGGTGGATTGCGGTAAATGGCGTTCGACCCATACGATCTGTGAGGATGTGGGTATCACGATCGGTGCCGGTCTGAAGAAATTCTTCTATGAGAAGCTGGAGAAAGAGGGCGTGAATATCATCGGAGTCGGACACGCCTGTCTGGACGAATCGCTTTCGCGAGCCGTCGTCGGTGTCGAGGGACGCCGCAATGCGTTCATCCATTTCGGCGAGGATTGTCCAGGCGCGCGTCTGGAAAATGTCGAGGATCTGCATTCGGCCGATCTGGTCGCCTTTATCGAGGGATTCTTCCAGGGGTTCCCGGCGACCTGCCAGCTCGACCTGATCCACGGCCGTGATCCGCATCATGTCTGGGAGACGGCTTTCCACGCGATCGGCGAGGCGCTGCGTGACTGCATGAAGCCGAATCCCTGGCGCATCGGCAAAAACAATCCCTATTACGGTGAAGAGGGCATCGCTGACGCGTCGCTCGTATAAGGAGGTCATGATGGAAGAGAGAATGGATCTGCGCATATCCTATTTTCCCGGCAAGTTCATCCAGGGCAACAGTGCCATCGACGAGCTCCCCGGTATGATCGATCTGTTCGGCGGACGCGCGTTTATGCTAGTGACACCGTCCATGGTAAAGATGGTCAAAGAGCACGGTTATGAGCGCTATGACTATGAGGAGTTCACGGGAGCCTGCTGCTGGACGGCAATCAACGGAGTCATCGACCGGATCCGTGACAAGGACTACACGGTCGTGGTCGGTATCGGCGGCGGAAGGATCGTCGATACCGCCAAGGCGGTCGCCGACAAGCTTGATCTGCATGTCATTCTCGTCCCGACTGTCGCGGCAAGCAGCGCAGCTTATTCGGCCTGCTCTGTCATATACACGGAGGATAATGTCGAGGAGGGAGTCTATTACGAGAAGCACAGTCCGGATGTACTGCTTCTGGACAACAGCCTCATCATCGGCGCGAGCACGAGACACTTTGTAGCGGGCATGGGTGATGCGCTTGCTGTCTTCTACGAGGGGCGCGCCTGCAGACATACCGGTGCGGCCAATTCTCTGCACGGCAATCAGACATTTTGTGCGCTCGCAATGTGTGACTACTGTTATGAAACCTTGCTTGAATACGGGTATGACGCCAGGACGGCCTATGACAACAAGGCGATCACACCGGCTGTTGAGCGGATGATCGAACTCAATCTCCTCTGTGCGGGTATCGCGTTTGAAGGAGCAGGTCTGGCGGCAGCACATGCGATCCACAACGGTCTGACGATCATGCCTGAGGCGCGCGAGTATCTCCACGGCGAGATCGTCGCATTCGGAGTGCAGTTCGAACTGCACCTGTCAGGCGCCGATCCGGATGAGATGGAGGAGGTCTACTCCTTCTGCGAGGAGGTCGGGCTGCCGACGACGCTCGCAGACATAGGATTGGGAGACCTCTCCGATGATGATCTGGACCGTATCGCACAGTTCGGCTGGGATGATCCCTATATGCACCATGAAAACCCGAATATCACGCCGCACGATATCAAGATGGCTGTTCTGGCCGCCGATGCGATGGGACGGGAGAGAAAAGGCGAGGATCCGGAGGGATGAAGCCGGTAAAGGTAGATTATCTCGGACACAGCGGCTTTCTTGTGGAGACGGAGAACCGTCTGCTGCTGTTCGATTATTACCGCGGCGATCTGTCTTTGATCCATGACAGGCCGGCGGATAAGCCTCTCTTTGTCTTTGTCAGCCACGCGCACGGCGATCATTTTAATCCGGCCATTTTTAAACTGAGAGAAAGCGGGAGAGAAGTGCGCTATATCCTGTCATTTGATGTCAGAACAGAAGAGGATGCGACCTTTCTGGAGGCGGACCGGGCATACGATATACCGGAGCTTGGCAGGGTCGAGACTTT
>OMSP01000103.1 GCA_900313775.1 uncultured Eubacteriales bacterium | reverse complement strand
CGATCGGGCACATGCGTCCGTAGTGAGAATAGTGAACGTCACGAACTTCGAAACCGGCGCGGTCTCTGGAAAGGCCGCCCGGGCCGAGAGCGGAGAGCCTTCTCTTGTGAGTCAGCTCGCCCAGCGGGTTGTTCTGATCCATGAACTGGGACAGCTGCGAAGAACCGAAGAACTCTTTGACCGCAGCGGTCACCGGCTTGATATTGATCAGAGACTGCGGTGTCACCGTCTCCTGATCCTGAGTGGTCATACGCTCGCGCACGACGCGCTCCAGTCGGGAGAGACCGATGCGGTACTGATTCTGCAGCAGCTCTCCGACGGCACGGATGCGGCGGTTGCCGAGATGATCGATGTCATCGTCGTTGCCGATGCCGTGCTCTAAATGCAGCTGGTAGTTGACCGAAGCGAAGACATCCTCGCGTGTGATATGCTTCGGGATCAGATCGTGGATGTGCAGGCGGATCGCTTCTTTCAGCGCGTCAATATCGCCTGCTGTCTCCTCGATAAGTTCCTCGAGTACCGGATAGAAGACGAGCTCCGTGACTCCCAGTTCTTCCGGATCCAGGTCGACGATCGCGGTCAGATCCACCATCATATTGGAGAGGACCTTGGTCTCAGCTCCGTCGGGAGCCTTGATCATGACAGAGGGAACCGCCGCGAACTGAATCTTGTCCGCGAGTTCGCGTGTCACTTCCTGCCCCTTCTTGGCGATCGTCTTGCCGGTCAGTGGGCTGACCACCTTTTCAGCCAGCTCATGTCCCGCGATGCGATAGCGGAACATCAGCTTCTTGTTGAACTTATAGCGGCCGACCTTGGCCAGATCATAGCGTCTGGAATCAAAGAACATGCTCGTGATCAGATTCTGAGCGCTGTCAACTGCCAGCGGCTCGCCGGGGCGGATCTTCTTGTACAGCTCCAGCAGACCGCTCTCATGATTGGTCGCAGGATCCTTGCTGGTGTTGGCCAGACAGGCTTTGATCTTCGCCTCGTCGCCGAACATCTCGAGGATCTCCTCGTTCGTGCCCAGTCCGAGCGCACGCAGAAGGACCGTGACCGGCACCTTTCTCGTGCGGTCGACACGGACATAGAACATATCGTTTGAATCTGTCTCGTACTCCAGCCACGCACCTCGGTTCGGGATGACCTGGCAGGAGAACAGGCGTTTGCCTGTCTTGTCGAGTTCAATATTATAGTAGATACCCGGTGAGCGGACGAGCTGAGAGACGATGACACGCTCCGCGCCGTTGATGACAAAAGTACCGTTATCGGTCATGATCGGAAGATCGCCCATGAAGATCTCATGCTCGTGAGTCTCCTCGATCTCCTTGTTCGTGAGCATAACACGCACTTTCATCGGCGCGGCATAAGTCGCGTCGCGGTCTTTACACTCTTCAATTGTGTATTTGATATCATCTGTCGCCAGTTCATAGTCGACAAAAGACAGGCTCAAATGCCCGCTGTGATCGGATATCGGAGAAATGTCGTCGAACACTTCCCGCAGGCCCTCGTCGAGAAACCACTGATAGGAGTTTTTCTGGACTTCAATGAGATTGGGCATCTCAAGGATCTCTCTCTGGCGGGCAAAAGTCATACGGGTTCTGGTTCCACATTTTACAGGACGAATTCTGTTTTTCTCCATTGACAAACCACTCCTTATCAGATATTATACATGGGTTAAAGATGCGCTAGTATCCGACAATAGCGCAACTTCCATATTAACTGAAATTTTTCTCAAAGTCAACGGCGTTTTACAGTTTTTTAGTCGAATTTCCATATTTTTTGACGTTTTATTGAAACATATAAAAAAGGAGAAGCCATCAATTGGCTTCTCCTTGTCTTTCGTCGGACACATAGGTCCTGTTTAACGATTATTTTTTTACCCTGACCTTCTTGCCGGCATTCTTTTTGGTGAAGATCTTTTTGTATTTCTTGACATATGTCTTGTTGACCTTTGCTTTACCGATCTTTATCTTTACCGTCTTGACAGCAGATCCTTTGAGTGAGCCTTTAACTGCTTTTTTCTTCAGCTTCTTAGTCTTGACTTCAAGAGTGGTCACTTTCTTATAATCCTTGAAAGCCTGTTTGCTGATCTTCCTGACCTTGCTGCCGAGAACGATCGTCTTAACATAGGCTTTGGACCCGCCGGCTCCCGCAACAGCCCGGTCAATGCTGTTGGCATTGACAGTCGCCGTATTTACAGCGACCGTCACAACTGATCTGGCTCTGTTGTCTGCCGACTTCTTGTCCGCTGCTTCTTTGTCAGTCTTTGCTTTACTCACGGCCTGACCGGCATCAATTTTTACCTGCTCTGCCGTCGTTACTAATCCGGTCGCTTCAGTTACAGCCTCGCCGGCTGATACAGTCTGACCCTGAGCCGTATCCGCCAGTGCCTGTTCTTCTTCACCATACTTTGTTACCAAGGCATCTGCCTTTTCTTTAGCAGTCCCGGCCGCCTGTACAGCTTCTTCCGCCTTTTGTTTGGCAATCGCTGCTTTTTCCGCCGCAGCCTTTGCATCCGACGCCGCTTTTTCAGCTGCCGTAACTGCCGCCTGCCCCGGTGTGCCTGCTGCCCGGTTTGCTGCCTGCAAACTCGCGGCCGCCGTATCGGCAGCTGTCTTCGCTTCTCTTGCTGCCTGTTCCGCCGTCTGCAGAGCTGTCTGAGCATCATTGATCGCTGTCATAGCTTCCTGACGATCCTGCATTCTGACCGGATCAATGATCTTGAAAGTCTTATCTCTGGTGGAACCAAAGTTGCCTTTGCCTGAAACGGTAACAGTCGCTGTACCCTCTTTGTCATTATCACTGTAACTGAGCTCATAGTCCGTACCGGCAGCCAACACTCTTTGACCGAAGGTCACTGTTACCGCCGGTTCAACAGCCCCGCTTTCCAGCGACTGATCCGGAATATCCTCTACTTTGATATCGTTTGCATCGATCGGCTTCTTTGCGATCGCAAAGGTCTGTATGCTTTGACCGGTATAATTATTCTTACCCGTAACGATCGCCCGTGCATTCTCTCCTGCCGCTGTATTGTCTGCATAGGAGACCGTATAATCGCTGCCCGCACTCAGTTCTGTCGTTCCGAGCTTGACGGATGTGACCGCCGGCGTCTTCGCGGTACCGTCGTACTCCTGACCGCCTTCGGCCAGAGAGACGGCAGCTTCACTGATGGAAGCCGCTTTGATCGTATATTCGGAATCCACGCTCTTAGTATAATTGCCTTTGCCTGTCACTGTGACATGATAGCTGCCTGCATTCTTACCACCCGCATTGGTCAGCGTATAATCATCTTCCGCTGCAAGTGTGACGATTCCGTCTTTTAGAGTCACCTCAGGCTTTTGTACTGTGCCGTTATAGGTGAATTCAACTGAGCTGAGAACGACCATAGATTCCTCAAGCTCTTTTGGCCCTATCGTAAACGGTTGTGAAGCAATGCCGGTGTAGTTACCCTTGCCTTCCGCCTGGACACTATAGCTGCCGGCATTCTTACCACCTGCATTAGTCAAGGTGTAATCCTCGCCCGCTCTGAGATTCGTACCGCCGTCCTTAACTGTCACTTCAGGCTTTTGATTCTCGCCGTTGTAAGTAAGTTTATCTGCGCTCAAAGTGATCATAGACGCCGTCAGAGTTTTCGGCGCGATCGTATATGTCCCGGCAACTGTGCCGGTGTAATTACCTTTACCCGTCACTTCGACATTGTAATCGCCGGCATTTGTTCCTCCTGTGTTGACCAGCGTATAATCCCTGTCCTCAGTCAAGGTCATACTGCCGTCCTTGACTGCCACATCGGGAACCTGTTTCTGACCATTGTATGTGAGCCGGCCGCTGACAATGATCATATCCTGTGTCAGCGCCTTTTTATTGATAGTGAATGTCTTTTCAACCGTATCTTTGTAATTGCCTTTACCGGTTATGATGACTTTTGCTGTTCCGGCGTTGATATTGTCTTCATAGGACAATTCATAATCGGTGTCTTTTTGCAGTACCGCAGATCCGTCTGTCACTATCGGCTCAGGTCTTTGCTGCTGTCCGCTGTAAGTAACGGAATCAATATCTCCCACCATCTGTGCTGTGACAGGCTTGGCAGCGATAGTAAAGGTCATTGACACGCTTCCCTGGTAATGAGCGCTGCCCGAGACCGCAGTCACTACGACCGGGTAAGCGCCCACAGCTGCGCCTCCTTCATTGGTCAGTGTATAGTCTTCGCCCTCCGTCAGAGTGGTATTGTGATTCTTCACCGTAACCGCAGGTTTATGATGCTGACCGTCGACAAACACCTCTGCCGGATCTATGGTTACCATGTCTTCCTTTAACTTGCATTTATTAATAGTGTAAGAATAAAACGAGTTACCGTATGAATACCCGCAATAATCTCCCATGCCGACAGCTCTCACAAAATGTGTTCCGGGCTCCACACCATCGTAATTCGGGTGAAGCTCCAGTGAGTAATCCTTTCCTTCCTCAAGAAGCCTGTCTCCGTCCGTGATGGTGAATTTCGGGAAAACGACTTCCCCGGTGTACTCTGCAGATCTTTCCTGTGAACACGTGATACTGCTGTCATTCAGTGGTTTGGGCACCTTTACCGTGCAGGACGCCGTCAGATCATTGCCGTCAGCGGTGTATTTCCCGTCCACCGTGACAGTTATAGTAGTCTCGCCAATACCCGTTTTGGTGACTTTTCCTGTATTATCCACTGTCGCAACATTTTCATCGGAACTGCTGTATACTTTCTCATATCCTTCTGCCTGAGCAGGCACTACTGTCGGAGACAGCGTTATCGTTGTACCGGTCAGACGATAGTTGTCCTTGGCAAATGCTATGGCCTCCACAGGATAGGCGTTGAAAAACTCCACACTGTAAGTGATCGTTCCCTGAGAAGCACCTGTTATGGTCACATTAAAAACATCGCCGTTTTTGTATCCCCCTACATTATCCGGCCTGAATATGATACAGCCTGTCTGACCATAACCCTGGTTATTGACATTGAAGTATTTCCCGGTATCGCTTGCTGTATATGTGGACGCTCCGTCGAACTCCCACTTCTGATAGCCGGACGGACTGTCTGCAGTCCTCTCCAACACCACATGTATATTGCTCATCGTCTCCGCAGTTCCGGTCGATATGCTCCAGGGTATGTATTTGCCAAAAAACTGTGTGGGCATATATCTGGCAGGCCAGATGACATTTGTCTGAGTACCCGATCCGCTGTTGTCAAAGCTGTATTCGGCATAGTAAGGACCCGCCGCTCCGAAGCCGACTTTGCCCATCCTCGGATTGATCGTCCATCTTCTGTGTCCGATCATAGGGATATTGCCGGCATCATCGTCTTCTGTCCATGCCAGCACCGCTGCGTTGAGCGTACTCTGATTATGGGCGATATTGGATGATCCGGCTCCCTGGATGCCAAGTTCCCATACATCATTTGGCATACCCTCCGGCTGAGTACCGTCTTGATCAGGATGGTGTGTCAGTATATTGATTGCCCAGTCGACAAAAGCTCCCGCCTGTGCCTTTTGACCGTATCCCTCATCAAGCGCTACAGGATTCAACCCTGCCACATATCGGATACTGTTGAGCATCTTCAATGCGGACTGTTTCGACTCGTCACTCAGATTACCTGGAGTATCGTATTTTACAGGATCTGTTTCGAAAGTGTGGCGATAACTTGTCGTAGCGCCGCTGCTCTTGAGATAATTGATGATCTCAGCTTTACTGTGCGTATCCACCTCCGTTGCGCCGGCGGTCATTGCTGTGAAAGCGCACATAAGGAGCAGGGCAGCCACAAACAGCATCGCCTTCTTAAGCCAAGTATTCAGTTTCATAATGGTAGTTCCCTTTCCTGATTCCCGAAATTACCGAGTTTAGTATCTATGTACGTATTTTATCACGAATCGGTTGATTGAGGTAGACAGAAATACCTCTCAATTGTCGCCGCGCATTGCTTTCGCGTATAGATTTTCTTTAAATATAAACAGGGCTGCCCGTTCGGGCAGCCCTGCAACTCTAGTCTCACTTAAAAGCCATTGACCCTATTGCAGAGATTCCTTTATAGCATTAACTGTCTCGTTCAATGAATCCCGATAGCTCTTTAAGTAATCTACAAGAGAATCTTTTCCCACAATACTCTGATCCTTCATGTCGCCATATTCTTCTTCCTGTTGTTTGAAGGATTTGTTTGTTTCATCTTTTAATTGTTTGAAAGTTGCTTCATCATACAAGACCGTTCCTTTTATGGCATTTTCATAATTAGTGTAGTATTCATCAATAATCTTGCTAAGCATAGTAAGGTAGTCGCCGTATGTCTCAATTGACTCAATCGTTTCATCGGAAGTATCCTTTGCCACAAATTCTTTTTTTGGCTCAACGGGCTCTTCCGCTTCTTCAGTTTCTTCTGTCACTTTGTTTTCTTCAGTGTTCAAGGTTTCTTCTTGCTTCACATCTTCTTTTTCAGATTTAGAATCATTTGCACCCTTACCTGTTGCTCCTGCTATACCGAGCACAAGAATGACCAACACCCAGAACCACCATTTTTTATAAAATTTCTTTTTGGGTTTTATCCCTTCTGAATTAATAGATGGATCAGTGCCTTCAACATACCCGCAATACTTGCAAGTGTCTCCCTCCATAGGTACTCCACATTTTGGACATTTCTTTTCCATCATAATCCTCCTTCCATTTGTTTACAGTCCCATAATCTCTTTTTTCTTAATATCAAATTCTTCCTGCGTCAGAATACCAGCATCCAATAATTCTTTCATCTTTTTGACCGATTCTAGCTGTTCATCGATTGACATTGTCTGGGGTTGTTGAGGAACAGGCTGGACGTTTTGCTGTGCAGTCATGCCCATGTTCTGGGCCATATTCATGCCGAACACCATGCCGCCGCCTTTACCGAGACCATGATCTTCAATTCCCTGCGCAATCTTCTGTTGCGCCGCCATATTTGAAGCTTGTTGAGACACATCATCGTATGCTTTAACCGACATTTTATTGGCAGAGAAATTTCTAACCAAATCCTTTGATTCCGGAGTAAGCTCAATACTTTCAATTGCGGCTCTAGTTATCTTGAATCCAAACCTTTCTTCCCAAGTGCCTGCATTATGTGTGTCTTTCTCAATGTTTTCAGAAAGCTCATTGGCATGCGACGGAATCTGAGAAACTCTATAGTTGACAGACAATTGATTCAAAGCCGTAATAAATGATTGTAAAAATTCAGATGTTATTTGCGACCTAACCGCTGGGTCATCAAAAGAATAGTACCCTGTGTTCGGAGGAACGAAATTTGTTATCAGCTTCATTGGATCAACCACTTTCACGGTGAAGGAACCAAATGCAGATACTTCCAAATCGACTCCGTAATAATGATCGTTATATATTTGAGGTCCTTTTGTTCCAAATTTGATATCACGTATCTCTCGCAGGTTCACATACGCAATTTTTTTCTCATCCGCAGTAATACCGCCATAGCCAACTCTCTCAACTGTCT
>OMSP01000102.1 GCA_900313775.1 uncultured Eubacteriales bacterium | reverse complement strand
TGTGCTTTCCGAGGGCACAGGATGGGTTGAAGAGAAGATTGAATCAGGTTTTTATGACGAAACCGTGCTTGCTCCGTTTGAAGGTTCTATGTTCCCTATCCCGGCTGGCTATGACAAATACCTGACTATCCATTATGGTGACTATATGGCTCTCCCTCCTGAAGAAAAAAGGACAGGCCACGAATACGATATAGTTTCCATCAGAGAAGACATGTGACGCACCAAACACAAAAGCTGCCGACAGTGTCGGCAGCTTTTGTGTTATTTTTTCAGTTTTCTTCCAGCAAACAGTCTACATACTTCTCAGCCATAGAACGCCAGTTGTGAAGAGATTCCCCCATTGGTGCTCCGCAGGATTCCCTGTACATAGCCCATACGAACCAGTAATATGCGATGATCGCAGTATAAGCCATAAAATGGAATACTTTCTGAGGTGTGGCTTCATCTGCGAGATACTCGTTTATAAACCTTTTCGCGTCATCTATTTCATACATAGCATCGACGATGTAGTAGCCGACATCTATGCCAGGGTCGGAATATCCGGAATACTCCCAGTCTATGAGTATGACACTTTCGTCGGGCTTTATCATCCAGTTGTGCTTGTATGTGTCCCCATGACAGAAGCACTTTGCGATACCATCTCCGATGGTCATCCGGTACAGTCGTCCGACCTTCTCCTTGAGCTGCTCATGCTCAGCAAAACAGTTGGCTTCCTTCTCCTTCAGCAGACGCTCCATATCCAATGCGTCTTCCCACGGCTTCATTCCATAATCAACGGTAACAGGCAATGAATGCAGCTTGCGAAGCGCTTGTACTACCTTTTTTGAGTCCTCAAAGCATTCGTAATCGGGTTCTCTGAACTCACTCACGAATTCAGATATTTTCCAGCCTTCTATGACATCCATATAGATATACGTCGGATCGATCCCGTATTCTTTTGCGATGATCAATGATCTCTTTTCATTTCTTCTGTTGATGATACGTTCAGTACCATCGCCCGGATGTCTATATATATAATCCTTCCCATCTATTCTGAAGACAAAGGAAGTATTAGTCAGACCTTCCCTGACCGCCCTGAAATAAGTGATGTCTTCTTCATCGCATCTGAACACCAGTTTAATGTTGCGTATGATATCGTTATTGGAATGAACGGCGTATCCCGCGTCAAACTCTCTCAATTCCTCAAAATAGTCAAACTCAAAGATGGTATCAGTTGCATATTCCTTGAAATACATGGGAGGCAGTTCATCAAGATAATCTTTTGCCAACCATTCCCAGAACTTGCTGTCGTATTCACCGGTAAGCCTGTATGATTCCGCAAGCGCTGTAAATCTTTCTGCATACTCCCTGTTCCAGTAAGAATGTCCTAGAAGCATCAATCCACCCGGTTCATTCTCCTGCATCTGCACGATCCTGCCTTCAGCGTCGATACGAACATACATCTCTTCCTTTGCATCTGAGGTGCTGAATCCGGCATAGAATGATTGGTACTCAAACTGATGAAATGGGTTTTCCGCAAAATAACTGTCACACACACAGACATAACTGTTTCTGAGATAATCCTTGGCAACAAGAATGCTCTCTATATTGTTCTTTATGTTGTATGCGGGATTGAACAGAAGTCTGACACTAAAAGCGTCCTGCAGATAGGAAAACATATCCTTTTTGTACCCGAGAACTACTGTTATATCATTGATCCCGGCTTCTTTCAGCTGTTTTATCTGTCTGTCTATCAGACGTTCCCCAAGTACTTCGTAAAGCCCTTTGGGTTGTTCAAGAGATAGCGGAATAAATCTTGTTGCCGAACCTGCCGCCAGTATGACAGCTGAATCCACCCGATAAGGTTCCAAAGCATCCAACCCCGACTGTGTCAATCTGTCGGAAGAACTTTCGACAAGACCTTCTTCCTTCAGCCGCTGGAGAGTCACCTTTGATCGCAGTGCTTTCAAAAGTGTTAAGTCACGACTGCTCCGGGCTCTTCCGCACGAAGCTTCGTATAGGCTGTTGAGAATGTAGAATTCTTCTCTTGTAACAGACACGATCCACTCCTTAATATGATTTACTTCCGTTCGTCATTCCATCCAACATTGCATTAATGACTGGACGAACCGCACTTTTGTACTCCTGTCCTGAAAGGATAAGCTTCTCCGTCTTCACCTGTGAGATCAGTTCTGAAGGCACGCTGTAGATATTTTCCGAAAGAATGACCATATCAGCTTTCTTACCAACCTCCAGACTGCCGCGTTCCATCTCGTCAAATGACGTATAGCATCCATTATACGTACACATCCTTAACGCATCCCTGACTGAGACAGCCTGACTGGAATTCGGATTATTGACCGCTCTGTCTATCCACATGATGGGATCCGGTTCTGTACACGGCGCATCTGAGCCGAACGATACAGTGATACTGTTATCCAAAAATGTCCTTATAGGGTTAAGTCTTGAACAACGTTCTTTACCCATTATGGATTCCAGATACTCGTCCGGTTCCTGTTTCCAGTCTATGAAAGCGCTTTGCACAGGCATGATGATACCGTATTCACTGCATATCCTTATCCCCTCCTCTGTCGGGAGACAGTCGTGAATGATTCCATGACGGTGATCGTC
>OMSP01000175.1 GCA_900313775.1 uncultured Eubacteriales bacterium | reverse complement strand
GCCGTTTTTGAAAATATACTCGCCTGTATCCGTGAGCTGACCGGCTGGAGCCGCGTCAAGGGAAGTATTGTCTGCGGCGTCGGCATCTTCCTGATCTCACTGACGACAGCGCTGGGTTACAGCGTCCTGCATTTTCAGCCGTTTGCCGATGGCACGGCGTGGCTTGATTTTTGGGATTTCATAGTCAGCACAAACTTACTGCCGATCGGAGCATTTATCTTTGCGCTGTTTTGCTGCAGTGACCGCTTGGGATGGGGCTGGGATAAATTTGTTGCCGAAGCCAATGCCGGAAAAGGTCTGAAGATCCGTCCATGGATGAAACCGGTCTTTAAGTATATCGTGCCGGCTCTGATCGTTGTTATCTATGTGCTGGGTCTGAAGTCGTTTGCATGGAGATAGATCGGACACGACCATAATAAAACAAATGTATTGAACAAGACCCGGAGTCAACATGACTCCGGGTCTAGTTATAGTATTATACTTATTTCTCATGAATATAAGACAATCGCTGGACATATTATATCGCACGCGATATAATATGTCCATAAAGTCGCACGCGATATAATTTTTCTGGAGGAACTATGAGCGACAAATATGCATCCCTGAGACTTAAGAATCAGCTTTGTTTCCCGCTTTACGCTGTCTCAAACATGATCACGAGAAAGTATAAGCCTTTGCTCGACGAGCTGGATCTGACATATACGCAGTATATCGTGATGATGGTCCTCTGGGAGGAGAAGCAGGTAAATGAGAAGTTTTTATGCGAGGCGCTCTGCCTGAAATCCAATACGATAACGCCGCTGTTGAAAAAACTGCAGGCGAAAGGGTATATCGACAAGAAGAAGGACGACAGTGATGAGAGGAATCTTATCATCACACTCACTAAAGAGGGAGAACATCTGCAGGACCGGGCGCTGTGCGTGCCGGAAAGCATGGCAAAGGAGTTCCGGCTGACATCCGAAGAGGCGCAGACACTGTACAGGGTACTGTACAAAATGCTCGATCAGGACAGGGAGAAAAGACCGGAAAAAGATAACACAGTTAACAGAAATGCAAATAAACGACAGATGAAAGGAGATCCGCTATGAGTACAGTATATGATTTTACAGTCAAAGATCGTCAGGGCAACGATGTCAGTCTCTCGGATTATCAGGGGAAAGTCCTGCTGATCGTCAACACGGCGACCGGCTGCGGATTTACGCCGCACTACGAGCCGCTCGAGGCTATGTACAAAGAGCTGAAGGAAAAGGGGTTAGAGATCCTCGATTTCCCCTGCAACCAGTTTGCCAATCAGGCGCCGGGAAGCGACGATGAGATCCACGAGTTCTGCACACTCAAATTCGGGACGGAGTTCCCGCAGTTTACGAAGATCGATGTAAACGGAGAGACAGCGGACCCGCTGTTTGCATATCTCGCAACCGAGAAGCCGTTCGAGAGTTTCGGCAAGGGCCTGAAGAATGCCGCCTTGAACAAGTTCGCAAAAGCAAATAACAAACAGTTCGGCGATAAGGCCTATATCAAATGGAATTTTACGAAATTCCTGATCGACCGTGAGGGAAAGGTCATCGCGAGGTTTGAGCCGACTGTCGATATGAAAGATGTCAAGGCGGCGGTCGAAGCTGCTCTGTAATAGCGTTTATAAGCAAGGAGGTACTAAAGGAATGGGCAAAGAGGTAAAACAGGCTCAGACCCGAGAGAAGAAGATCATCAAGACCAGCATTATCGGTATCATAGCCAATGTGTTTCTGGCAGCGTTCAAGGCAGTGATCGGACTGCTGTCCCACTCGATCGCCATCGTGCTGGATGCAGTAAACAATATCTCCGATGCGGGAAGTTCGCTGATCACTATTGTCGGCACGAAGCTTGCGGGCAAAGAGCCGGACAAGAAGCATCCCTTCGGCTACGGGCGCATCGAGTATCTGAGCGCCATGATCATCTCGGTGATCGTGCTTTATGCAGGTATCACTTCTTTCGTGGAGTCCGTCAAGCAGATCGTTCACCCTCAGACACCGGACTATAAGCCCGTATCTCTGATCATCGTAGCGGTCGCAGTCGTAGTCAAGATCGTGCTCGGGCGATATGTCAAGGGCGTCGGAGTGAAGGTCAACTCGGATTCGCTCGTCAACTCGGGTGAGGACGCTACACTGGATTCGATCATCTCGGCGTCCACTCTTGTGGCAGCTGCGATCTATCTGATCTTCCATGTATCGCTGGAGGCATGGCTCGGCGCGATCATCTCCCTGGTGATCATCAAGTCAGGTATCGATATGCTTCGCGATACGATCTCTCAGATCCTGGGCGAGCGCAATGATGTCGAGCTGGCCAGGGAGATCCGCGATACGGTCGTTAGTTTCCCCGAAGTGAAGGGCGCCTACGACCTGGTGCTTAACAACTACGGACCTGACAAATGGAACGGCTCCATTCACATGGAAGTACCTGACACCTGTTCGGCGGATGATTTAGATGAGCTGACGCGCAATATTCAGATGACTGTCTATGAGAAGCATCGCGTGATCCTGACTGCCATCGGCGTCTACTCCGTCAACACAAAAGACCGCGAGGTCGTTGAAGCGCGGGAGAAACTGCGCGAGATCGTATTCTCACATCCGCATGTGAGACAGCTTCACGGATTCTATCTCAACAAAGAAAAGAAGACACTGCGCTTTGATGTCGTGATAAGCTTTGACGCGCCGGACCGAATGGCCGCGTACGAGGAAGTGCTTGCCGACGTGCAGAAAGCATTCCCGGATTATACGCTGCAGGCGGCGCTGGATACGGATTACGCTGAAATGTGATATACTCTTACTATGTGTGGCATAGCAGGGTATATGACAAACAAACAGCCTGACCCGGTCGTCTTAAAAAAGATGACCGACCGGATCGCACATCGCGGTCCGGATGGTGAGGGTTTCTATCTGGATGAGACCTGTGCCCTGGGCCACCGGCGGCTGGCCATCATCGATATCGACGGCGGCGATCAGCCGATCAGCACAGAAGACGGACGATATACCATCGTCTACAACGGTGAAGTATACAATTACAGAGAGCTGCGCGAGGAGCTGACCGCCCTCGGCGCAGCTTTTCGTACCCGGTCAGACACTGAGGTCATCCTCCAGGGCTACGTATATTGGGGGAAAGATGTCGTCCTTCATCTGCGGGGGATGTTTGCTTTTGCGATCCGGGACAAGCAGGCAGACGAGTTGTTTCTGGCTCGCGATCCATGGGGCATCAAGCCTCTCTTCTATTATAGTAAAGGTGATACATTCCTCTTTGGCTCTGAGATAAAAGCGTTCTTTGATCATCCGGATTTCAAAAAAGAATTCAATGAGAAGCCACTGGCGGCTTATCTTTGTTTTAACTCCGTGCCGACGGAGGAGACGTTCTTTGCTGATGTGATACAGGTATTACCGGGACACAGACTGAGTATCCGCAGCGGAGACAGTGACAAAGGCGCCCGGAGCATCGCAGATGAATGCTACCGGAATCTCACATTTGACGAGACGGACGAATCCCTCGGGGCAGTAGTCGAGAAGATCAGCGCGGCGATGGAAGAGAGCGTGCGCTATCATCAGATCGCCGATGTCGAGGTCGGATCGTTTCTCTCAAGCGGGATCGACTCCTCTTACCTGGTGAGTCTGGCCAGACCGCAGAAAACTTATACGGTCGGCTACGAGGATCCGCGTTACGATGAGATCGCCTATGCGAAAGATCTTTCAGAGCGCCTCGGTATCACCAACCGCTCCCGCACGATCAATAAAGAAGAGTATCTGCAGGCGCTGCCTGATATTCTATATCATATGGATGAACCGCTCGCTGACCCTGCCGCGATCGCCCTGTATTTTGTCGCGCAGATCGCGAGCGAGGAAGTGAAAGTCGTGATGAGCGGAGAGGGGGCTGATGAGCTTTTCGGAGGATACAATTCCTATCAGGAGGAAGTGACCGGCAACGGCTATATGAAGATCCCTTATCCGCTGCGGCGCGCGGCTTCGGCGTTGGCCGGGCTGTTCCCGGAGAAGAGAGGACTGAACTTTATTTACCGCCGCGGACGGAAACTCGAGGATGAACATATCGGGCTGGGCCGTGTCTTCCGCGATAAAGAAGCGCTGGCTCTGGTCAGAGGCAAAGCACAGGTCGTGCCGACTGATCTGGTCAAGCCGTATTATGCGGCACATATCAAGGATTCGACCATGGTGCAGCGGCAGGTCATAGATTTCTATTTTTGGCTGGTGAACGACTTTCTGTTCGCGGTCGACCGCAATACGATGATGTTCGGCCTCGAGGCGAGGACGCCCTATCTGGATTGCGGGGTCTTTGAGGCTGCCAGGCATCTGACGACGGATCAGAAGGTGAACAGAGAGACGACCAAAATCGCGCTGCGACAGGCTGCCCGAGCAGTCATTCCGAATGAGGCCTATAAAAAGAAAAAGCTGGGATTTCCGGTACCGCTGCGTGAATGGATGCGCGAGGGGGATCTGAGAGAGAACATCAGACGTGCTTTCGAGAGCGGGACAGCCGGGCGCTTCTTTAAGAGAAAGAAGCTGATGAAACTCCTGCAGCGCTTCGAGGCAGGCAAAGGGGATCACTATAAGAAGGTATGGGCGATCTATCTGTTTCTTACCTGGTACGATCAGACATTCGCTGAACAGACAGTATAGTATTCAGTAAGGATATGTGAGGATATATGAGGGATAACAGCAACCGGACAGATACCGGCACACAGAACAATATGAAGAAAACGATACTGGGCATCCTCGTCTCGGCGCTATGCTTCTCGACGATGGAGATCGCATTGAAGATCGGGGGAAACTCTCTGGATCCGATACAGATGACTTTCCTGCGTTTTTTGATCGGCGGGCTCGTGCTGACGCCTTTCGCCGTCCATGAGACGAGAGCAAGGCTGGCAGCAGGCGCAGCGGCGGGCGCATCCCACGATGGTTCACCGCGCAAGCCGGTATGGCGGGATATCATTTCCGCAAGAGATCTCGGTTGGGTCAGCCTCGTAGGTATCGTTGGCGTTTCCGTCAGTATGCTTTTCTTCCAGTTCGGCGTGGCGCGCTGCAATGCGGCGACCGCGGCGGCGCTGATCTCCACAACACCGCTGTTCACCATGCTCATCGCACATGTCTTCACATCAGAGAAAATGGACGGACTGCGTTGGATCGCCTTTGCCATCGGTCTGATGGCAATCGTCTTTATGACACGTCCCTGGGATATCCAGCAGGGTAACAGCATCACCGGTATCATGCTCATGCTGAGCGCGGCGATCGCATTCGGTGTATATACGGTCATGGGCAAACGCACGCTGGAGCGCGTCGGGCTCTTTACCCAGACCAGCATCAGTTTTTTTGTCGGATCCCTGGTGCTGTTAATCGTACTGTGGCTGACTCACCGTCCGGTGATCGCGGGCGTCGCGGACCAGTGGGTCCTTGTTCTTTACGCCGGCGTGGTCGTCACCGGTATCGGTTATCTGTTCTACTTCCTCGGTGTCCAGGCATCCGATGCCACGACCGGATCTATCACTTACTTCATCAAGCCTGTCCTTGCCCCGGTACTGGCAGTGATGATCCTGCACGAGACGATCCTTTGGAATACCATCCTCGGTATCGCGCTGCTTACCCTGGCTTCCTTCATCACTCTCTACGACGCCAAGCGGCACCGGAGATAGAAGAGAGCTTCTCTGACATACATCCCCTTTTGTTGCTAATTATTGATCATAAATACTGTTGATCTATACGTTTTTTCTATAGTTAGCAGGTTTTGTTGAGTTTCTCGCCTTGGACTTGTATAATAAAACAAGTCGAAAACTAATGATAACCACTATACAAAGCATTAGTTGATTGTACTGAAGGAAAGGAGAAGAGGTATGGAAATCAAAGCAACATCTATCGATCTGACTAAAGTTCAGGAAGCTGCCGAAGAATCTTTCCGCAAGGGCTTTTTCTGCTGCGAGGCTGTCATGGAAGTCATCATGGATCAGTTCCAGCTGGATATGCCTTATGAGACGATCCGCATGGCATCCGGCATGGCAGTAGGCGTCGGCAAGTCCGGCTGTATCTGCGGCGCGCTAAACGGCGGCGTTCTCGCCCTCGGTATGTTCTTTGGCCGCTGCGAGCAGAAGGGACCGAAGGATCCGAACGCGATCAAGATCATGGGTCTGACCAATGAGCTGCACGACTGGTTCAGAGAGAACAACACCAAGAAAGTAGCTTGCTGCCGTATCCTTACCAAGGAGTTTAACATGGCGGAGGGTCAGCACAAATCTCAGTGCATTTATTACACCGGCATCTGTGCGGCGAAGACGGCTGAGATCATTGCCCGCGAGCTGGGCATTCCGACTACCGGAGAGATCAAGGTGCTTCCCTACGAGGAGTATCTGAAGACACCTACTGCTCCGCAGAGCGCGTAATTTAAGTTATTTGCAATAGAAAAGGAGTTACTATGAATTCTGTTAAGAAAGTTCCGCTGCCCTTATCCGGCGTGATGCTCGGCACACTGGCGCTCGGCAATCTCCTGCAGATGCCGCTGACTGCCGGACTTCAGCCCGCCGGCAATACGATCCGCTTTATCTGCGGTCTTCTGGCAGCTGTCATGCTGGTATTGTTGCTGCTCAAACTGATCATGTATCCGAAGATGTTTGCCGAGGATATGAAGAATCCGATCATGGCGGGTGTCGCTGCGACATTCCCCATGGCGTTGATGCTTTTTTCCGTGTACTGGAAACCCGTAATCAAGGGAGCTTCCAAGGTGATCTGGTGGATAGCGATCATTCTTCAGATCGTCCTGATCATTTATTTCACGGCGAAGTTCATCGTGAAGCTGGACCTCAAGAAAGTGTTCGCCGCTTACTTCATTATTTATGCCGGCGGCACAGTCTCAGCGCTCACGGGACCGGCTTATGAGAACCTGAAGGTCGGCACCATCTTCTTCTGGTTCGGCCTGATTACCACAGCGATCCTGCTCGTCATCGTGACAGCCCGCTATATCAAGCTTCCGGATGTGCCGGATCCCGCCAAGCCGATCTTCTGTATTTATGCCGCTCCGGTCGCTCTGCTGACCGCAGGTTATGTGGATGCGGTGATGCCGAAGAATCTGGCATTTTTGAAGGTGCTCTACATCATTTCTCTGGTGCTCTATGTCATCGCGCTCATCAAGGCGCTCGGCTGCCTGAAGCTCCCGTTCTTCCCGAGCTATGCGGCCTTCACCTTCCCGTTCGTCATCAGCGCGATCGCGGCCAAGAAGACTATGGCCTGCTCTATGAATATGGGAGCTCCGTGGCCCTGGCTCAAGCCGGTCGTCATTATCGAGACGGTCATTGCAGTCATTTTTGTGGTCTATGCGATCATCCGATTTGCGATGCATATTTTCGGTTCGGCAAAGAAAGAGGCTTAAAACACCTCTCCATCACACACATACGGCTGCCGCGCTTTGTGCGGCAGCCGTTCTTTTGACCCTATATCATGCGGCGGGAGAGCTGCACGGACCCCAAGGTATCGACACCCGCCAAAACCCCGTAAAAAAATCTGAAAAAGTCCTTGATTTCCCCTAAAAACTGCGTTATACTGACATTTGCTGTGACATTGATAGCTATGATCCGCAAGGTTGCTGTCGAACACAGGACAGGTAATTTGCGGGGAGCGAATGTCTAGTGAGAAGCTGGCGACAAGTCACTGTAACACATGTCCACCAAAGAGGGTGGAAACAACGTGTGAAATGTCCTCTAGATGACACACACGGAAGAGTGTACAGTCACCGCTTGTCGTACTGGTTCTAAAGTACGAAAAGGAGGCGACTATTTTTATGACAGGTCAAGTAATGAGAATCACACTGAAAGCGTACGATCACGTGCTCCTGGATCAGTCGGCGCAGAAGATCATCGACACAGTCCGCAAGACCGGTGCCGAGATCAGCGGACCCGTGCCGCTGCCGACCAAGAAGGAGATCGTGACGATCCTGCGCGCTGTTCACAAGTATAAGGACAGCCGTGAGCAGTTTGAGCAACGTACGCACAAGAGACTGATCGACATCCTGACTCCGACCCAGAAGACCGTCGACGCACTGACGAATCTCACGATGCCGGCCGGTGTCAATGTCAACATCAGAATGGTCAATAAAAACAGGAAGTGACCATTACGCAAAACGCGCGAGCGAGCGCCGCGCAAGTAACAGGCACGAACATCCGCTAGATGTTCCGCTGCCATAACTAGAATGAACATCCGCGAGATGTTCCGCTGTAGTAAGGAGGAATTACATTATGAAGAAAGCTATACTCGCGACCAAGGTGGGTATGACCCAGGTCTTCAACGAAGACGGGGCTCTCACACCTGTGACCGTCCTCCAGGCGGGACCCTGTGTTGTGACACAGGTCAAGACGCTTGAGAGCGACGGTTATGATGCTATTCAGGTCGGTTTTATCGACGGCAAAGAAAAGACCGTCACCAAGGATAAGGCCGGTCACAAGACGGTGGCACACCGCCATGGCATCAACAAAGCACAGAAAGGCCATTTTGAAAAGGCCGGCGTGCAGGGCAAAAAGGTCCTGCGCGAATTCAGGGTGGACAACGCGGCTGATTACGAGCCTGCACAGGAGATCAAGGTCGATATATTCGAGGCCGGTGAGAAAGTAGATGCCACGGCAATCTCCAAGGGCAAGGGCTTCCAGGGCGCGAT
>OMSP01000235.1 GCA_900313775.1 uncultured Eubacteriales bacterium | reverse complement strand
TTTAACTTTTTCTCAAACACTCCGGGGACGGGACTGCACAATGGCGTGCAGCCCCGTTTCCGGCTTTTGTCTGTCTGTGTCGCAATATTATTTGATAAAACTCGCAATATTTCATTGTATTTGACTTTCTTGTTGACTGATGGATGGATATAATTCAGATAAATAGATTTTTTAATGGAAAAATCGGACCTCATTGCAAAAACTGTGTTATAATACAGTTGATTATTTGTTTATTTGGGAACGTGTACTACAGGAAGAGGTCCGAATATGGATAGCAACGGACAACTGGTTGTCAGGACGCTGGGTGACTTCACCATCACCTGGAATGGAAAGCAGATCAGCGGCGGATCGAGGGATTCCCAGTTCGCCAGACTGATGGGCATCCTCCTGCACTACAGCGAAAACGGAATAGAGCGGGGACGGCTCGAGGATATGCTGTTCGAGGACAGCAGTTCGCTGGATCCGCATCATATGCTGCGCAGCGTCATCTATAACGCCAAGAAGAAACTCGAGAAGGTAGGGCTTCCTGCCGGGAGCATCGAGTTCCGAAAAGGTATTTATTGCTGGACGGAAGCAGTTCCGGTCGTCGAGGACGCCAGAGTCTTCGAGAAGATGGTCCGGGAGGCGGATGAACTGGAAGGCGACGAGCGGATCGAACTGTATTATAATGCTGTCATGCATTATCAGGGAGAATTCCTTCCTGACCAGACCAGACATATCTGGGTCATGCAGGAGGACCGCAGGTATCGGAAGATGTTCTGCCGCTGCATGGAGGTCCTGGTGGCCTGGTATCGTGAAAAAGGCAATTTTGGGGCCATGGAGAAGCTGGGAGTGTATGCCGCTAAGGTTTTGCCCCTGTCAGACTGGGAAACTGTGACCATGGAGGCACTCCTCGGACAGAGAAAGTACGAGGAAGCCAGGACCCTCTATGAAAAGACAGTGGACTATTATCTGGAGGAGCTGGGCGTCCGCCCGGCCTTTGCGGGAACGAACGTCCTCGATCAGATCGCGTCTCAGATGGAAAATCAGTACAGCATGATCGATGAGATCCAGACGTTCCTGGAGGGAGAAGAAACGGAAGAACCGCCCGGCGGGTTCCTCTGCAGCCTTCCGGTCTTCCAGGGGATCTACCGCATCCTGGAGCGTATGATCTCCAGAGGCGGACAGTCGGTCTACCTGATGCTTTGCACGATCGTCAACGGGAAGGGACAGCCCATGAAGGAAGGCGCTGTGCTCAGCCGCCTGAGTGAAGAACTGGCAGATGCGATCTGCAGGTCAGTCCGTCATAGTGATACGGTGTGCAGATATAGCAAGAACCAGTATCTGGTTCTGCTGATCAATACGACGAGAGAGGACTGCAGCATCATCGAGGAGCGTATCAATAAGAAGTTCCAGACGGATGGAAAGCGGACCGGCGTAACGTATCATTTAACAAGTGTGGATGGTAAGTTCTTATGAGCAATATTTATATAGGAGTCCCCAATGGCGTGGTCATGTGCTTTGATGAGATATACGGGCATGGCCAGTACAGGGGAAGGCTCTATCACAGGTATCACAATGGAGCCATAGAGATCGCGTCGAGCCTGCAGCTTGTGCAGACAATGGAACATCTCTTTGATGAGATTCAGTTTCCACGGCCGAATGTGAAAGACAGAAGTTTTACGGAAGACAGCAGCGCACAGATGCGCAGACACGAGGAGAAGGAGAGAGTCATGTCTGATAAAGATATTCTTTCGAATCATGGAGATATCGGGACATTTATCATCAAGGTGCAGCAGCGGCAGGCCGGTACCTGGCAGGGCCGCGTCACCTGGGTGGATCGGAATAAAACAGTCAGATTCCGCTCCATACTGGAGCTGATCAAGCTTATGGAGAGCGGGATCCTGGCAGAACACCCGGAGCTTGCCGAGGACGATACGGCGACCTGGGACGAGTGATCGCTGCACAGCAGCAGATCAATCTTTTCGCGTGCCGTCATGCCGGACCGGATAAGATTCCGGCTAATTAGACAATGATATGACGGACATGGAGCGGTTTTAGATATTGATTGACATGATATATATATAATAGTAGAAGAATCGATATAGAGAAAAACTGCGCGATTTAAAAGAAATTAAGAAAGAACCCCGGAGTTTACACTGCGCAGCCGTAAAAAATGGTTGCGCAATATTTTTTTAAAAAAGTATCAAAATACTTTATTCATTGACACTTCTTTTGACGCTACGGATGTTATTATAAACTCACAAAAGAAAAACAGGAGGTCACGGAGAATGAAAAGGCTACTGATCGTAATTGGACTGATCGTACTTGCCACCGTGTTCGTGCCGGCAGGGGTCCACGCGATGGAAGTAGACCTACCTTACCGGCAGACCTTCCAGAATCCATCCGGAGCGGATGTGGAAAACACCTTTGACTACCAGATCACTCCGATGGATGCGGCGAGTCCGATGCCCGAGGGCACCAAGGACGGGGTGTACCGGTTCTCACTGAAGGGCAACACTTCAGGAAACCTGAACCTGGACATCTCATTCACCAGGCCCGGCTACTACCACTACCAAGTGCAAGGTGACGCACCAAACCAGAAGGAGGATTACACTTACGACAAACACATCTACCAAGTAATGGTCATGGTCCTGAATGAAAACAACGGTCTGGAGATAGGAGCCATGACAATACAAGATCCGGACCTGGCCAAGTATGAAGCCCTCAAATTCCGAACCGGATACAAGATGGACGGAAAAGAAGATCCGGATGACGACGAGGGCGACCCCGTAGAAACTCCCGGAGAAACTCCTGGAGGAGGGAATCCTGAAGAGGGAGCTCCCGGAGACGGGAACCCCGGAGGGGGTGGAACTGGAGCAGCATCGACCGTCCCGGGAGGGAATACACCGACTGCACCACCAACCACACCACCGAGTGGAGATCCTAGCGATACGACGATCCAAGACGGATCGACACCACTGGTAAACATCGATGGAGACTTCTGGTCACTGGCGGACCTGATCCTGACCATCCTGACAGCGATCCTCAGTATCCTGGCCATCCTGCTGATCATCCGAAGACGGAAACAAGCTAAGGATGCGAGGGAAGAGGCAGAAGAGCTGGAGGAGAAACGGGCACAGGGACTTCTGAACCCGGAGGATGAAGAAGAGGCAGAGCCCTTCGAGACAAAGAAACAGCTCCGGTGGAAAGGAATCGTCAGAACCCTGCAGATCATCCCACCAATCGGTGCGGCGATCCTCTTCATCAAGATGCAGGATCTGACCCAACCGATGGGATGGATCGATGAATGGACCATATGGCACCTGATCATCTTCATCATCAACGCCGTAATGGCAGTGATCTCACGAAAAGTCATCGATGAAGATCAGGACAACGAAGTTAACAAGTCAGAATAAGAAAAAACCGAAAACAATCAAGCTCATATAGACGAGCAAAGAAAGAATTATCAGACCTTAGTTCAAAAGAAAGAGAGGAACAAGATGAAAAGAAGTTTACTGAAGAAGATCGGAATCGTTGGTGCAGGTGTGGTTATGTCGCTGGCGATGGGAGCAACAGCATTCGCAGCAGATACTTCCATGACGGTTGAGAAAGAAATCGCTTTCTTCAATCCGCAGAGCGCAATCGAGATCAATTACCCGGCAGTTGAGTATACTTACAGCATTGCTCCTGTAAATCCGGGTTCGGCAACAGTCAATGACGGAACATCTACTATTACTGTAAAGCAGGGAGTAG
>OMSP01000100.1 GCA_900313775.1 uncultured Eubacteriales bacterium | reverse complement strand
TTATGCCGACCATCTTCAGCACCATGGCAACATTATCAAAGACCGTCATGGTGTTGATGAGATTGTAGTTCTGGAAGATATATCCAATATTAAGATTACGGATCCTGTCGACCGCGCCGGACGTCCTGCCGGTGATCTTCTGTCCGTTGATGAATATCTTTCCCTTGTCCGCTTTGTCCAGGCCTCCTATGACATTCAGGAGGGTCGTCTTTCCGCAGCCGGAAGGTCCCAGGAGAGCGGTCAGACCTGTATCTCCCAGTTCGAGAGAGGTATTGTTGATCACATGGATCTGGTTTGACTTTCTGCGGTAAAAGTATTTATCTACATTCTGCAGTGTGACCATTCTCTACGCCTCCTCTCTGTATGTGCCCATGGCCGAGCTTCTGAAGATGGAACGCATGAAACGGCCGGATATCAGAACCGACATTAAGATCAGGACAACTGCAAGTATGATGTAGTCTCTCACTGTAAGGTATGTAATGTAATTCATAAGCTGTTCGGAATTTATGATGCCTGTGCTGCTCAGATATGCGAACAGTATGAACAGCGCATATGAGATCAGGCATACCAGGACCAGCTCTACCCTCATTATGCGGCGCGCAGGTTTTTTGCCCATGCCAAGCATTCTGAGTGTAGCAAAATATACTCCTCTGGATTTCAGGATCAGCCTTATTACGAAATATGCCACGAAGAACACAGCCAGGCAGATTATTATCGAGATCGGCAGCTGTATAATGCTCACTATCTCTTCATTCATGAAATTGTTTATATGGTCTCTCAGCACCAGAACATGATATCCGCCTCTTTCAAGCATGTCCTTCATGCCTTCGATGTTTTTCGTATCATCAACAAACACCGATGTCTGGAAGCTGCCCTTTTCATAGAGCCTTCTGAAATCCATCGGATTGATATATATTTCTCCGTCATGTTCTGCAAGATTCTTGTATCCGGTCTTCTTTTCAAAGGTCTTCTCACCGTACGTGCCCATGATCATGAGTGACAGACGCTCATCATAGTACAGTGCCTTTGCGCGCAGCTCTATCTCATTCCCTGCTGCATATCCTTTCTTGAACATCGAATCGTAGCTTGTAGGCAGAAGGATGTATCCCTCAGGCACCTTTTCATTGACCCTGAGGCCTCCGTCTCCTACATACAGGGTTTCTTCATTCCCGTTTATGCGCATGGTCGTAGTGCTGTTGGAAGCATACAGTCCTTTCCGGATCTCATTGATGACAGAATCCGGGAAATAGATCCTGCTGGTATCTGTGTACATGGAGAGATCGTCATCTTCAGATCCGGTGAAAATGATCCCCGCGACCTTGACTTTCTGCTCAAAGCCTCCGTCTGTTGCTACGGTAAATGTTTTGCCGATCAGATCTGCCGGTTTTTCTCCGAATGTCCAGCCGTCATCATAGCCTTCAAGTATGACCTCCTTGTCTTCTTTCGGCATGCCTCCTATATCAGGCTCTTTATCCAGATTGCTTATGCTCAGTACGTATCCGTAGAATGAAAAATCATCGTTTTCGATGAAGACCGATGTATCGTACATTATGTCTTCTCGTATCAGCTTCTCAACATGAGGAGCGTTCTCAAGCGCTTCATAATCCGCCTTGGTAAACGGACTGTGATCCTGCTTTTCCACTACGATACGCTTTGGATCGTAGTTGCTGAAGTAGTTGTTCCAGCCTTCTTCGGAAACAGTGTCCTTCTGTTTCTTGACTGAAACGTACTGGGCGCTTACAGATCCGACCACGAAAAGGAATACCAGGAGAAGCAGCAGGAATTTTGCAGGGAGGTTGAAAGTGTTGCGCACCCCCAGCTTAAGCTGCGTGCCGTATGTGATCTCCTTTTTCTTTACGCTGTGATCGGCTCTTGAGCTTCTGTGTCCGCGTGAAGGCACCGGCACATCTCCGTTCCGGTTGGCGCCCGAATCTTCAACTATCTTGCCGTCATGCATCTTGATGATGCGGGTGGCATGATCCTTGAACTGATCGTAGTTGTGCGTGACCACTATGACCAGCTTGTCCGCGGAAATATCCGTCAGAAGCTCCACTATCCCCTCAGCAGATACGCTGTCAAGGTTGCCGGTTGGCTCGTCAGCGACAAGGATCTTTGTGTCCTTTGCCAGGGCGCGGGCGATCGCCACACGCTGCTTCTGGCCTCCTGACAGCTTGGACACTTTGCGGTTCCTGTACTCATGAAGTCCCACTTTTTTAATGATCTCAGTTACTTTCTGCCTGATCTCAGCGGGATCACATCCGTCTATCTGCATCGCAAGCGCGACATTCTGATAAACCGTATAACTCGAAACCAGATTGAAACTCTGGAATATGCACGAAATATATTTCTGTCTGTATTCTTCAAAGTCCGAGGCAGTGTAATGGCTGGTTTCCATGCCTTCGATGTACATCTCACCTTCTTCATATGTATCAAGACCCGATATCACATTCAGAAGGGTGGATTTGCCGCTGCCGGATTCACCGGTAATTACCACAAACTCA
>OMSP01000097.1 GCA_900313775.1 uncultured Eubacteriales bacterium | reverse complement strand
GGGACCGTTTGCCGACATGACGATACCGGCATCATTATAGATATCGATACCGCTTCCCTCCATCCATCCCGGTTTGGAGTAAGTCGTACGCCTGATACAATAGTTGATCGGCGAGTGTTTGACTTTTGAAAAATAACCCCGGAGCTTCTTCGGTACCTTCTTGTTTTTCTTGAGATAGGTATAGCTCCCACACCACCATTTGGCCAGATCCTTTGCGCAGGGATAGGGATATCTGGCCTTCGCCAGTTTTACCCGCACACCTGAAAGCCTGCACAAAGACCTCATGCATGCATTGCCGTATCTGAGACGCAATCTGCGGTAAGCCCAGTTGTTGGAAGGAATGACCGCTTTCTTCATCAAACCCTTGCTCTTCTTCCAGGCTTTCTTATAATACCGGTTGACAGCGATCGTATAAGGGCCTTTAACTGTCGAAGCCCCAAAGTAGGTCTTCGTGGGATTGTAAGAGATCATCTTACCGGTCCGAAGATTCATCATGACAAAGCTGACATCGGCATCTTTATCTCTGATCTCCTGAACAGCCTGCCGGACAGATTCCATCTGATCCTCAGTCAATACAGCACCCTGATAAGCGCAGATCTCGCGCCCCTTCTCAGCCTGGTTGATGCAGGATATCTGTTGTTTGAGAGTAAGCGTCTTCTGTATGTCCGCCGCCGCTGTCCGAGATACAGGAAGGCATGACAACAGGATAACAGCCATCAGAAAGAATACTGTTATCCTGCTCCTTGTTTTATTATGTTTCATGTGACCGTCCATTTATTTGTAGATATAAACGGTTGAACCCTTTGGCAAATGCTTCTGCAGCCATCGCGCATTGCCTTTAGCGAGCCGCACGCACCCGTGTGACACGCCCGCTCCCAGCTGTTTTCCTGAATACGGTCTGCCCGTGCGGGGATTGCAGCAGACAGAGTGGAAATAATAATGCGGTTTGAAATTGGTAAAATGATAACAGCGGCTGGGACCTGAATCAAAATACGCGCCCTTTACGCCGACACGGAAAGTCCCCGACGGAGTCGGTGTAGATTTCTTTCCGTCACCGCACTTCCAGTAGCGCACCAGCTTCCACTTGCCTTTGGATCCTTTAAATATACCAACTCTGTGCGTTTTCTTGTCGACCAGCACCATCCACCTGGTCCTGCTGGACTTCTTCTGTGCACGGCTGATGAGACGCCCCTTATAAGCCGGGAACGCCATTTTATAGGTGACTTGACCCACATATCCGCCGTTGACATAGACTTTGGAATAATAAACCCCGCTGTAGCAATGCTTCGAGGAATCCACGGTGACCCGCCAGGTCGTCCCCTTGATCTTCTTGGCGGTGTAGGTGACTTTATCAGCCGTGCCTTTTGTCTTGCTCCAGGTAACGACTTTCACATTCTTTGCAGCCTTGCCCTGGAACTTGGCGTTCTCGATCGTGATATAGTACTTTGATCCGTTCTTGACCGCCTTTGCAGCCTTGATATCATTGACCTTCGGCTGCGTCGTATCCGCAGTCGTATCTGCATCTGTCTGATCACCGGACAGCTGCTCGCCGGCCGGTGCAGTCTCGCCTTCCGCATAGACAGTCTGACTGCCGGTCGCTGCAAAAACAACAGCCAGCGCCATGATGACCGCCAACAATACCGCTGATACGCGCATGGTGGCCTTATAGCCATATAAACGATGCTTCATCGGGTCCCTCTCCTCTTTGTGATACATGCCGATACCCGTTAATCTTACCACAGAATCATTCACAAGAGAATTATTTGTGCTTTGCGATGATGGTCTTGATCGTGTTGATCACCTCATCCGCGGAAACTCCCGCTTTTTTGCTCAGATCAGAGACAGTAGCCGTCTTCAGCCAGACCTTGGCGACAGGCGACTTCAGCTGTTTGAATTGCGGGTCGAGTTTGACCGCTTCATCGATCAGTCATGGATATTTCTTCATTAAATCTCTGAGTTTTGTGTTTTTATCGATATTCATGGGGCTGCCTCCTTTACTCGTATGATCTGTTTACGAATATATTATACCATGTTTGGTCCTGAAGTGCGGGTCGCGGCACCTCCGGTCTGCTGTGTGATCTTTTTACGGTCCAGATACGCGAAGAATGCCCTGGCACTGGTCCGGTTGGTTTTAAGAATATCGCGCAGTTCGCCAAGTGATATTTCATGATGTCCTCTGAAATGAGCGGCAACTGTCACGGAGACCTTCTCCGCATGCCCGGGAGTAGTGAAATGTGTACCATCCACTCGTACTAATCGTCCGCCTCTCTCCAACAATCTCAGACATCTGCGGATCTTATCTTCATCAAATCTGTCCGAAGCGATCGCATTGACTGACAACAGCATCATCCCGGCCTGATCGTGGATGTCAAGCAGCCAGTCTGCGCATTTTTTAAGATCCGACGGGATGTTCTCTCCCGGCTTTTTCTCTGTCTGTCCGGCACTGCAGTTCATCCCCCCTGAACGCTCTCCAAAATCCGCAGCGGGCATGACCGTCTCTCCGCGCTCCAGTGCCTGCAGCCGTGCAATCACCCGCGCATCGCTCATCCGGCATTTATGTCCGGCTGTCTCGAGTACCACACCGCCCCCTATCGTCTCCAACGGCGAATAAAACCGCAGGATAAACCGGTCGCCCGCAGCTGCCGCTACCGGGCTCTCCAGACGAAGCTGGGCGAGATGCCCTTCATTGCGAAACAGATACAGTCTCGCGAGCACATGAGCCGTACCTATCAGCAGGTGAATGCGCATACCGCTCTTGACCTCACGGCGGAAATACTGTGAAATATGAAGGGATACATGGAGAAATGCAGTGACATCGACACCGCCCTGTTCAGCGATCACATCCCCGCGATGCACCTGATCAGTGCTGATCTTCGCGAGATTCAACGCTACGCGCTGCCCGGCCGCCGCCTCCGTCACATCCTCCCCGTAGCTTTGCAGGGCGCGCAGTCTGAAGGGAATAGCGCCGGGATAGACAGCCAGTCTGCTGTCCTCATCAACGGACCCGGATATAAGAGTACCGGTCACGATAGTCCCGAAGCCCTGCCGGGTAAACACGCGGTCCACAGGAAGCCTTGCAGGTGCCGCTGGCCTCTGAAAATCCACGGATCTTCTCTCATAGGATTCAGCAGCCGATTTGCGCAGAACATCTTTAAGCTCAGCCAATCCTTCTCCGGTCTTTGTGCTGGTACGTACGGCGGGTGCGTTGTCCAAAAAAGTCCCCGCAGCCTCATTCCGGATCTTACCGATCAGTTCATCTACAGACGCAGGATCGGCGCGGTCGCATTTAGTCACCACGATGATGCCGCGCTCCACGCCGAGAATATTCAGTATATCAAGATGTTCGTATGACTGCGGCATCATGCCCTCATCAGCCGCCACCACAAACAGCACGACATCCATGCCTGTGACGCCGCTGATCATATGGTCGATAAACCGCTCATGCCCCGGCACATCGACAAAACCGACTCGCCAGCGCTCGCCGGGATCCTGCCCCGTCAGATCGACCCAGGCAAAACCGAGATCGATCGTTAAGCCTCTCCGCTTCTCCTCCGGCAGCCTGTCGGGATCCTGCCCTGTCAGGGCCTGGACCAGCGCACTTTTTCCGTGGTCGACATGCCCGGCTGTACCCGCGATGATATGCTTTACCATCGGACGGCGCTCACTTTTTTGCAGAGATCAGCAAAATCGTCCTCATCGATCGTCCTCACAGACAAAAGCAGGTCTCCCTCATGGAAACGCGGAACGACCGGTTGTGCCCCTTCCATGAGCTGAGCCCTGACCTCTTCCCCTGCCGGCGATGATCCGCTGATTCGCACACCATATCCGGGCAGTTCTTCCAAAGGCAGCGCTCCTCCGCCGATCTGATCGACAAGAGGCTCCACGCTGATCTTCATTCCTGCATCTTCTTTTTGTCCGCAAATTGCTCGAAGCTCATCTGCCAGACGCACAGCCTTGTCCTGCAACTGTTTCTTTGTCGCACCCGCCATGGCAAGGACCGGGATATCCCGCATGGCCTGATCATCGTTCAGATAGGCGATCAGTGTACGCTCCAGCACAGCCGCAGTGAATTTGTCTGTCCGCAGGGCACGCATCATCGGGTGATGACGGAGCTTGTCTATGATCTTTCCCTTACCGAGAATGATTCCTGCCTGCAGCCCGCCGAGGAGTTTATCCGCACTGAAACAGATCAGATCGGCACCGTCTCCTACACAATCCTTTACTGTCGGCTCCGCTCCGATCCCCATACCGGCCAGATCAGCCAATGCTCCGCTGCCGAGATCTTCGATCATCGGCAGATCGTGCTCATGAGCCAGATCAGCCAGCTCTGCCGTGCTGACTACATCGGTAAACCCGACGATACGATAATTGCTGGTATGGACTTTCATCAGGGCAGCCGTCTTATCATTGATAGCCGCCCGGTAGTCTTCGACCCTCGTCTTATTGGTCGTACCGACTTCCCTAAGTGTACATCCGCTCGCCTGCATTACATCGGGGATCCTGAAATGCCCTCCGATCTCCACAAGTTCTCCGCGCGAAACGATCACTTCATATCCCTGTCCCAGGGTATGGAGGATCAGCAGGACCGC
>OMSP01000044.1 GCA_900313775.1 uncultured Eubacteriales bacterium | reverse complement strand
TCCTGTTCCTGTGTCAGCAGGAGCTGCCGCTGCGGCCGGTGCTTTCGGACGTACGGGAGGCGCTTCGGATGCGCGCCGGACAAACTTTGGTTCAAGTGTCGGACGCTTCTCCTCTGTCTTGGGCGCAGGTGCTGCCTTCGTCTCCGGAGTCACCGGAGCCTCTTCCGGCTTAGGAGCAGCCGGTTTCTTGGGTTCCGGGCGAACGATCGCTTTCTCAGGCTCGTACTCTGTCACCTGACGACGGCCGGACGGTCCCACCGGACGACCGGCGATCGGACGCCTGCGGTCAACATTGAATCCGCTTCCGCCCCGTCCGTCCATAACGCCTCGGCGGCCGCGCATTGCCTGTCCTCCCTGGGTAGGACGACCGGTACGGCGCACAGTCTCATTGTCCGAGTTTTGCGGACGAAACACCTGAATCAGTCTCTTTTTCTTTGGAGGTGCCGCCTCACCTGCTGCTGCCGCCGGTTTTGCAACAGCCTTCTTGACAGGTGCCTTGGCAGCTTTTGGGGCAGGCGACTTCTTGGCCGGCTCATCTTTCTTGCCGTCCGAGAAATTCCGGCGCACCTGCTCTGCAACCGTTTCCTCGATCGAACTCATATGGTTCTTGACATCCACCTTTTGGTCGATCAGATAGGACACGATCTTCTTGCTTTCGACACCGATCTCTTTTGCTAATTCAAATATCCTGATTTTCGCCATCGACAAGGTTCCTCCTTATCTCTTCCTTTAATGCTTTGGCCAACGACTCGTTTGTCACAGCCAGCACACTTCTTTGGTCTTTCCCTATACAGTGGCCGAGCATCTCCTTTTCTCCGAATTCTATGCAGGGCACACAATAGTATTTGCTTTTGTTGTAAAACTTTTTCTTTGTATTATCCGATGCGTCTTCAGCCAGTACGATCAGGCAGGCTTTACTGCTTCTTACGGCTTCCTGTACTGCTGTCTCGCCGGATACCACAGCTCCGGCTTTCATAGCCAGAGATATCGTCGCGTATCTGCGGTCACGCATTCCCTCGCCCTCCTGCAGCGTTTCTGAGCTGTTCAGCCAGACTTTCGGGCAGCTGTCTGCGCAGGGCTCTTGCGAGCGAGCCTTTCTTCAATGCCTTCTCCACACACTCCTCGGAGGGGCAGATATAAGCGCCTCTTCCCGGCAGCTTCCCGGTCATATCCAGCTCCGGTTCACCGTCTTTCGGGCAGACGATGCGCAGGAGTTCTGCCTTGGACCGTATCTGACGGCAGGCTGTGCAGCGGCGCTCGGGCTCATGCTGACCGCGGCTCATCTTTACTCTTCCTCCGCGTCTTCTACTGTCTCCTCCGCGTCTTCTGTTTCATCAGTTTCAGTCTCATCGTAATCTTCAGCAGATTCCTCATACTCCTCTTCATAAGCGTCCTCAGCGTATTCTTCATCCTCATACCCGTCGTCTTCATACTCTTCCTCGTAAACGGGCTGTGCCGGATAGGTGCCGAGTGCTTCCATATAATCAGGCGGAAGTGCGCCTTCCTCGATCGCTTTAGTCTCGCTCATGATGTCGATCTTGTATCCGGTGAGTTTGGCTGCCAGACGTGCATTCTGTCCGGCCTTGCCGATCGCCAATGAAAGGACATAGTCGGGAACGATGACCTCTGCGATCTTCTCATCCGGATCGACCGCGACTGAAATGATCTTGGCAGGGCTCAAGGCGTTTTCAATAAAATACGCCGGGTTCTCATCCCAGTTGATGATATCGATCTTTTCGCCACCGAGCTGATCGACGACCGCGTTGACACGCATGCCGTTCATGCCTACGCAGGCACCGACCGGGTCGACATCCGGATTTGTGGAGTAGACAGCCATCTTGGTACGGGAACCGGCCTCTCTGGCGATGCCCATGATCTGGACGGTGCCGTCACGGATCTCAGCCACTTCCTCAGTGAACAGAAGGCGCACCAGATCCGGATGGGTCCTGCTGACGAGGATCCTCGGAGCCCGGGTGCTGTCTTTGACTTCCACGATATAGAGCTTGATGCGGTCACCCTGACGATAATGCTCGCCTCTGGCCTGCTCCTTCTCAGTCAGGATCGCGTCCGCATGACCGAGATTGACATTGATATTGCGTCCGATAAAGCGCTGTACACGGCCTGTGACGACAGTATGCTCTTTAGCCTTGAACTCATCGTATACGACCTGCCTCTCTTCCTCGCGGATCTTCTGGAGGATCAGGCTCTTGGCCTTCTGTGTCGCGATCCGACCGAACTCACGGGATTCGATCGGCACACGCACGACATCACCTACGATCGCCTCGGGGGCGATCAGCGCTGCCGCGTCCTTGGATATCTCAAGGTCTTTATCCTGAGGCACCCCGTCGACAACTGTTTTCTCCGCATAGATACTGTACTCACAGGTATCGTGATCCATCTCCAGTTTGATATTGTCAACGTTGTTGAAATGCCCCTTGCAGGCGGTCATCAGCGCGTCTTCAATACCCGTGATCAGCGACTCGCGGCTGATGTTCTTTTCTTTCTCGATTAACTGGATCGCTTCCAATAACTCAGTGTTCATCTTTCCTGTTTCCTCCTGTATTAAAACTCAAGATGCTGTTTGACGACGGCAATCTGTTTTTTGGCAAAACTCTTTTCTTCCCCATCTGTATCGATGGTCAGCACGCCGTCTCTGTGATCTTTCAGTGTCCCTGTAAAAGTCTTTTCTCCGTCGACAGCCTGATATAAACCGATATCGACGACCTCACCCTTATGTCTCATAAAGTCTGCTTCAGTCTTTAAGGGCCTGTCCAGTCCGGGCGAACTGACGACGAACATATCTATGTCTCCCATCAGTCCGGCCTCCGTGAGCATCGGATCGATCTCTTTGCTGATGACCTCACACTCATCGATGTGAATGCCGCCGCGCTTATCGACGAGAATGCTCAGAGTCTTTCTGTCCTCCTCGAAGTCCCGGACAACATCGACCAGCTCCGCGCCCAGGGCGTTGATCGCCGGTTCGATCAGCCGGGAGACATCTTCCTTAAATTGAGACTTTTTGGTCATAGGCTTCTCCCCTCGTACCGAAAAAGAAGAGCGGACTTCCTGTCCACTCTCCAACGGGTTACATAT
>OMSP01000045.1 GCA_900313775.1 uncultured Eubacteriales bacterium | reverse complement strand
GGTTGAATTCTTACGGACGTGGAATAAAATGTCGGGGATCTTCGAGTAATCCGCTCTCTCAGGCGCATCGAAAGCACCGCACATATCCATGATCATATACACCATATAAGCAAGCGAGGCGATCAGCACAACAATGCTGAGAACAAAACACACGCAGGCCAGTGTCCCCGCGATGGCCCATCCGATCGCCAGAGCCGTAATACCTACTGTCGCCGCCGTCGCATAGCAGGTCATGCCGACGGCCCACAAAGAAACGCCAATACACGCCTGTACGATCATAAATGTGCCGCTGAGGAAAAGCAGGGAAATGTCAATGATCCGCAGAGCCATTGTCAGGTCGGAAACCGCTTTGCGGGCGGCTTCATTCGTCGAATTGGTCAGATCCTCACCGGCATTTTCCGCCTCGATCTTATCGCTCGTCTCAGCCACTTTCTTGTTGTACAGCGACTGGTCAACATTCGCCCACAGATAGATCTTCCCATCCGAAAAACCTTGCTTTTTCAGATCTGCAGCAGCCTTTTTCAGCGTTTCGCCTCTCTCTTTCTCATAGTTTTCGACCTGGTACAGACTCTTGGCAAGGACATTGAGTCCGCACAGGTTGACTGTCTCACGCTGTGCGGCTGTCATCGACGCCACGATCGGATAGACCGCCTCCGGGTGCACGCCGATATTCTCGTCATCGGCCAGCTCAAGGAAATACTCAGCCAGTGATAGTTCCTCACTGTAGTCGTACCCGTCGAGCAGATCGTAAGTAAGCAGAGCGTTGACGTACTCCGGGATCTTGCAGTTCGGATTGGCCTCCAGTATCTCATCGAGAGTGCTCTCCTCATCAATTCCGTCTTTTTCGGCATATCCGAAGGCATCTCCGTATTTCTCGTGTTTCTCAGCAGCCTCATGATATGTGTTTGCGAAATTCTTTATTTCCCGGATAAACATACGGGCGGGGACTTTATACCAGGTGTCATACTGGGTGCGCTCAGCCGAATCGGCTTCCGCATACATCTGGGGAATATCGCTTTCCTTAGCGCGCTCCACCCACGTCTGTCCGTTCTCCTCATAGTCCGTCGTGGCACCGCCCAGGGCGTTCAGCACCGCGCTGAAAATCTGAGAGTTGCCGCGCTGGATGTATTTCTCAAAAAAGGTAACGTCTGCCTGCTCGAGAATGAAAGTACCGAGGAGATTGTCCGTGTTGTTGTGAGACTTATCCTCATCGAGATAAATCATATTGAGCGTATCAAATGCCGCCAGAGCGTTCGGACTGCCCTGGGCGTACTTTTTGCGGAATTCATTGACCAGGATCATGACGCGATTGGCCTGATCGGCAAAATCACTGATATGCTTGTCCAGAAACTCCCCGTAGCTCATGTCGGACCAATGAGAATTCTTCATATCCAGAAGCGTCATGTCGGTGACGGCATCGCCCTTATCTTTTGTCGTCTTATACCCCAGATACGCCTGAAGGTCAGAGTAGCTCGCCTCCTTGAGGTTTTCCGGGCAGAAGATATATCCCTCCTCCTCGCAGTATTTCTTCGCCTGTTCCGCGGACTCGGCGTAGAACATCTTCACTTCCTTAAGATACTGAGTCTCAAGCTCTGTGTCCTTTTGTGTCTCAGCGGAGAGATAGCTGACTCCTCTTCCGGAGAATACGATGCAGACAATCAGAACTGCCGCGATGATGGCCGATAAAAGCTTTATCTTCTTCATGCCCGCTCTCCTTTCCGTCTCCTGCTGACAACAATGCCGGCTGCTGCTCCTCCCAGAACAACCGCTGCTCCTCCGATGATCATGACGATATGCCCGGGCGAGAAAGCCGATGCCGAGAGTCTTGTGGAGACCGTCTCCTGTTCAGTCAGTTTCAGCTTTCCGTAGTCCGAAACAAAGACATTTTTCAGCTGATATTCGCTCATCTTGCAGGAGTTGCTTGCGAGCTTGACCTCTCCGTTCAGGGTGCTGCGCAGGTGGATTTTGGAGCCGTAGAGCAGCCCCTGATCATACATGTTCGCCCCGTTTTCCAGAACCAGATTGTCATAGCTTCCGCTGCCGTCGTTGTCTCTGATGATCGTCTTTCCCGCAAGGTCAATCGAGTTTCGAATATAAACGGCACCTCCCTGGCCTGAGCTGACATTGGAAGTCAGTGCGCAGTCCTCCAGGTACACATAATTGTCATACTCAAAGATAGCGCCGCCATCTTCGCCGCACTTGTTGCCGGTAAATTCGCACTTTACAAACCAGGTCTGGCTGTCTGTATCGACATAAACTGCACCGCCTTCTTCATCCGCGTTGTTGTTCTGGAATCTGACGTTTTCGCAGTACAGGCTTCCTCTCTTCTGATAGATGGCGCCCGCCTGATCATCATCAGACCGGCAGCTCTTGACGGTTCCGCCGATATACTCCACCGGACCGCCGTCCATGAAAATCGCTCCGCCCTCGTCCTGATTGGCTCTGCATCCTCTGATATCAGTGTTG
>OMSP01000170.1 GCA_900313775.1 uncultured Eubacteriales bacterium | reverse complement strand
CACCAGTGATGCCGGTGTGATCGATCCGATGAAAGAGGAGCATTTTTCCTCCTTCGTATTCAAGATACAGGCCAATATGAACAAGGCACATCGCGACCGTATCGCTTTCATGCGCATATGCTCAGGAAAGTTTACGGCAGGCATGGAAGCCTGGCATGTCCAGGGTGATAAAGAAGTGAGGCTTTCACAGCCGCAGCAGATGATGGCCGACAAGCGGACGATCATTGAGGAAGCATATGCGGGAGATATTATAGGCATCTTCGATCCCGGGATCTACGCTATAGGTGACACCATCACGACATCCCCGGAGAAGTACGCCTACGAGGGTATCCCGACTTTCTCGCCGGAGCATTTTGCGAGAGTCCGTCAGGCCGATACTATGAAGCGAAAACAGTTCATGAAAGGGGTCACACAAATAGCCCAGGAAGGGGCCATACAGATCTTCCGTGAATTGATGGGCGGAATGGAGGAAATCATCGTCGGAGTCGTGGGTGTCTTACAGCTCGATGTGCTTGCGTATCGGCTTAAAAATGAGTACAATGTAGATATCATTATGGAGTCTCTTCCTTATACTACGATCCGCTGGATCGAGAATGAAGATATAGACCTTGACCGCCTGACCGGCACCGGTGATATGAAGAAGGTCAGGGATATGAAAGGAAGACCGCTGCTCCTGTTTGTTCACGAGTGGAGCGTGCGGATGACTGAGGAGCGCAACGAGGGACTGCAGCTGACCGAATTCGGAAAAGCATAAGGAGATAAACATGTCTCAGACAGACAAGAAAACAGAAAAAGAAGAGCGCAGCAAATGGATCCGTATCGCGGAGACAGACAACGGTAAAGTAGGCATTTCCGAGGATGTGCTGGCCATCATGGCAGGTATCGCCGCGATGGAAGTCGACGGCGTGGCATCCATCAATAAGAACGCTACGCGCCAACTGATAGCCAAGCTCGGCATCAAATCGCTGGCACACGGCGTTCGCGTGGTGGAGCAGGACGGTGCGCTCAATGTCTGGATCAATCTGAATCTCGATTTTGACAGCAATGCTTCGGAGGTATGCACAGAGGTTCAGGAAAAGGTCAAGAATTGTATGCAGAACATGACCGGGATGACTGTTGAAGCAGTAAATATAAGCATCGCCGGTGTAGCGGTGCCGCCTAAGAAGACCAAGTAGTGACCGCAGGATGAGCCGATGGAGGTAAAGGGTGCCTGATGCGGGCATCCTTTTTAGCAAATGGCAGAGATAAACGAACAGACCCTATCCAGAAAGAAGATCAGACAGCATATCTGCTGTCTGCTGTATGCTCTCAGCTTCTATGAAGAGGAGGCTTATGACATCTGTATCGAGCGCTATCTCAATGAGCAGGAGATCACAGATGCGTCTGACCGTGCTTATATACGTGAGAGAGCATGCGCTGTCATGGCTAAACGTCAGGAATACGATGCGATGATCGATGAAAAATCCGATCACTGGAAAGCAAAGAGGATAGCCCGGGTGGATCTGGCCATCATTCGTCTGGCACTTTACGAGATGCTTGAAGATGAAACGATTCCGGTCAGCGTCGCGATCAATGAGGCAGTGCAGCTTGCCAAACGTTATTCTTCAGACGCGTCTCCGGCTTTCGTCAACGGCGTATTGGCGCAATTCGCAGACAAAGACAAGGAGGACTGACATGGCGACGATCATGACAGTCGGACAAGTCAATAATTATATCAAAGGACTCTTTGGAAATGATTTTGTGCTGAGCAGGATCTGTGTCAAAGGCGAGATCTCCGAGTGCAAATACCATCCGAGCGGGCATATATATTTCACTTTAAAAGATGAGTCCGGTGTACTCAAATCTGTGATGTTTGCTTCTGACAGGACCGGTCTGGACTTTGAGCTGACTGTCGGTGCCGAAGTGAGCGTGACAGGCCGTATCGGCGTGTATGAGCGCCAGGGAGCCTATCAGCTTTATGCACATAAGATCGAAAAGAGCGGTTCGGGCGAGCTCTATGCGCGCTATGAGGCGCTCAAGAAGAAGCTGGAGGAGAAGGGGATGTTTGATGAGATGTACAAGCATCCGATCCCCCCGCACGCTTTAAGCGTTGGAGTGGTAACGGCTCTGTCGGGTGCGGCTATCCGTGACATCATGAATATATCCAAACGACGCAATCCATATGTCCGACTGATACTTACACCTGTGATCGTACAGGGAGAGGAAGCGCCTGCCTCAATAGTGGCAGGCATCAAACGCATGCAGGAACAGGATGTCGAGATAATCATTGTCGGCCGCGGGGGAGGATCCATGGAGGACCTCTGGGCTTTCAATGACGAACGTGTGGCTCAGGCAATATTTGATTGTCCCATACCGGTCATATCGGCTGTCGGGCATGAGAGTGATACGACGATCGCCGATTATGTGGCGGATCTGAGGGCGCCTACACCATCGGCTGCCGCAGAACTGGCGGTCTTTGATTATATTCAGTTTTCCGAGTCTATGCGAATGACGCGGCTGCGTATGGCCAAATCAGTAGAGTCCAAGATCGACAGAGCCCGTGAGTCTCTGCAGACCAGACAAATGAGGCTGGCCTATCTGCATCCGAAGACAAGGATAGAGGAGCAGAAAGATAAGATCAGACAGCAGGTGGATCATCTGAAAGTGAATTGGCAGTTGGCGCTGGGAAGGGCCAAGCAGCAACTGGCTCTGTCGGCGCAGCGCATGGGCAGTTTATCGCCTCAGGCTAAGATCGATCAGGGATATGCGTTCCTGTCGCGCGCAGACGGCAAGCCTATACGCTCTATCAATAAAATTGCTCAGGGAGATGTGATCCGTGCTCATGTAAGCGACGGCTGGATCGATGCGATCGTAGAGAAGCTGGGAGAGGAGAAACGAAATGGCTGACAAATATGACGGTGCCGAGATAGATATCTTTGCTTTTGACAGCGGAAATGCTGCGGATGCCCGACCGGAGGAAGAACCGGTTGCGGAAGAGGAAAAAGAGCCGACAATTGAGGAGTTGATGGCAAAGATAGATGCGCTCTCTGCTGAAATGGAGACAGGAGATCTGACACTGGAGGACAGTTTCGCGAAATACCGTCAGGGTATGGAACTGATCAAAGAGTGTACCAAGCAGATCGCCGCAGTCGAAAAACAGATGCAGGTATTGGACGAGCAGGGAGATCTGGATGATTTCTGAAGATGTTAAAGCCTTTGCGGCTGACTTTGAGGAAAGGCTTCCGGGACTTCTGCCGCCGGTCGATGATCAGGCTGTCATCCTTGATGAGTCTATGCGATACAGCTTGCTTGCGGGCGGTAAACGCCTGAGGCCTATGCTGATGGCGGCGGCCTTTGAAGCATACAGCGGCCGCGATTGGCATGAAGACCGGCTGGCTCCTTTCTATATGGCAGCGCTTGAGATGATCCATACATATTCTCTGGTCCATGATGATCTGCCGGCGATGGATGATGATGACATGAGACGAGGTCAGAGGACCAATCATATCGTCTTTGGAGAAGATATGGCGATCCTTGCCGGCGACGCGTTGCTGAACGGAGCGTTCGAACTGATGTCGTCTGCTTTACGCACAGCTGCCGGGAACGGTCATACGCAGGAGGCCGTCCGCGGTGTTTTTGCAATGGATAAGATCGCGTTATACGCCGGCGGACAGGGGATGATAGCGGGTCAGGTGATAGATGTCACGCAGAGAGCCACCAAGCTTTCACGCATCATCCGTATGTATGAAGATAAGACAGGAGCTTTGCTGGCTGCGGCAATCGTCGGCGGCGCCGTATTGGGCGGAGCTCCGGAAGAGGATTGTGATATCCTGCAAAAAGCTGCTTTGAATACCGGTCTGGCTTTCCAGATCCAGGATGATATCCTGGATATCGCCGGGGACGAGGTGCTGACAGGCAAACCGGTCGGCAGCGATGACAAGAGTGACAAGCTGACCTATGTCAGCATGGTCGGGCTGGAACAGGCAGAGACTGATGCCGCCCGTTATACGGCAGAAGCAATCAAGGGGCTGGAGAGCCTGAGTAAAGATTTGACAATCGTACAGGCGATCATCAGGGGGTTGATCGGGCGACAGGCCTGAACAAGAGATTATGCTGTTGGATCAGATCCGAAAAGCGAATGATATAAAGCAGATCCCGCGCGAACAGTGGGGAGAGCTTGCTGAGGAGATCCGTAAATTTCTGGTGGAGATAACAAGCAGAAATGGAGGACATATCGCTTCCAATCTGGGTGTCGTGGAATTGACGATGGCTCTTCATCTGACCTTCGATCTGCCGAAAGACAAGATCATCTGGGATGTCGGTCATCAGGCCTATACACATAAGCTTTTGACGGGGCGGAAGAAAGATTTTGATTCCATAAGGACTTACGGGGGATTATCCGGATTTCCTAAACGGGAAGAGAGTAATTGTGATGCCTTTGACACCGGTCATTCTTCGACATCGATCTCTGCGGGTCTGGGTTATGTGCGGGCCAGAGAACTGACGGGAGAGGATTACCGTGTCATTTCAGTCGTAGGGGACGGTTCGCTCACCGGCGGCATGAGCTACGAGGCTCTCAACAACGCCGCTCAGGCAAAGAGCAACTTCATTATCGTCCTCAACGACAATGAGATGTCTATCTCCGAAAATGTCGGCGGGATATCTCGGTATCTGGATGGGATCCGAACCGCTAAGGGTTATACAAGCCTGAAAAAGAAGGTCAAGGGAAGTCTTCAGGGAAGCCGTGGAGGACGCGCGTTGAGCAATCGTCTCGCGCGCATCAAGAACAGTTTTAAACAGCTCTTTGTACCCGGCATGTTCTTCGAGGATATGGGGATCACCTATCTCGGCCCGATCGACGGCTATAATATACGTCAGATGCAAAAAGCGTTCAGAGAGGCGAGTCGTCTGGATCACGCCGTGATCGTGCATGTGGTGACCAAAAAAGGCAAAGGTTACCGGCCGGCAGAGGAGGATCCGGCCCGTTTCCACGGCGTCGGAGCTTTTGATATCGAGACAGGCGAATCGATCCGCCACTCGGATAAGGAGACATGTACAGAAGTCTTCTCACGAGCTTTGATGAGAGAAGCACAGGAGCATGACCGGCTGGTTGCTGTCACTGCCGCTATGAAAGACGGCACCGGTCTGAGCGAGTTTGCGTCTGTATACCCCGACCGCTTTTTTGATGTCGGGATCGCGGAGGAACACGCGGTAACGTTTTCGGCGGGGCTGGCTGCCGGCGGTCTGCTTCCGGTCGTGTGCATCTACTCCTCCTTCCTCCAGAGGGGCTTTGATCAAATCATTCACGATGTCTGCCTGCAGAATCTCCATGTGATCTTCATGGTGGACCGTGCAGGGCTGGTAGGCAACGACGGGGAAACTCATCAGGGACTGTTTGATCTGTCTTACCTGTCACTGATCCCGAATATGACCGTAATGGCTCCGAAGAATAAATGGGAGCTCGAGGCGATGCTGCATTTTGCCATCTATGATCACGACGGTCCGATCGCCATACGCTATCCGCGCGGAACGGCTTTTGATCAGCTTAGAGTGATGCAGAACAAGATCCGCTACGGGAAGAGCGAGACGATCATACAGGGAGAGGATGTGGCGGTCTTTTCCGAAGGGCATATGATGAAGACCGCGCTGCGGGTCACTCATGTACTGGAGGAGAACGGTTATCATCCGACGCTTGTCAACGCGCGTTTTATCAAGCCGCTTGACACTGCGCTGATAGATGCTGTGGCACGTGAACACCGTGTGATCGTGACCATAGAGGAAAACGCCAAGTCCGGAGGTTACGGAGAGCATGTCGCTGCCTATGTGGAACAGGCAAATCTGCCGTTGCGGGTCTTCTGTTTCGGCATAGACGATATATATGTCAAACAGGGAAGTATAGCGACGTTAAAGGAGACGGTGGGACTTGACTGGAAAACTGTCTCCTATCAGACCCTGCGATTTCTGAAGGAGGCGGGTGTCAGTCCGTCATGAAAGAGAGACTGGACAAATTAGTCACGGCCCTGGACACAAGCCTTTCAAGGGAGAAAGCCAAGGCATTGATCATGGCCGGCGAGGTCTATGTGAACGGACAGCGCGAGGACAAAGCAGGCACTATGGTCGATGAACATGCGCAGATCGAGATCCGCAGCGGAAAGCTTCCCTTTGTGAGCCGCGGCGGACTAAAGCTTCAAAAGGCTTTTGAAGTCTTCGGCCTGTCAGTTGAGGATCAGGTCTGCATCGACGCCGGTGCTTCCACAGGAGGCTTTACAGACTGTATGTTGCAACACGGTGCGCAGAAGGTCTATGCCATAGATGTCGGTTACGGTCAGCTGGACTGGTCGCTGCGGCAGGATAAACGCGTTGTCTGCATGGAAAAGACAAATGTCCGATATATCACATCGGACCTGTTTGAAGAGGAGATAGGTTTTTCTTCAGCGGACCTGTCGTTTATATCGCTGACGAAGGTGCTTCCGGCAATTTATGCCTGTCTGAAAGACGGAGCTGAAGCAGTCGTTCTGGTAAAACCTCAGTTTGAGGCGGGCAGGGAACAGGTAGGCAAAAAAGGTGTCGTGCGTGATCCGAAGGTCCATGAATCGGTGATATATGAGGTAGCTGACTGTGCATATCATATCGGATTTCATGCGAAGGCTCTGACTTATTCACCGGTCAAGGGGCCGGAGGGCAATATAGAGTATCTGCTCTGGCTTGGGAAAGAGCCGGGCAGGCAATATCAGGATGCAGATGTCATTTCACCAGCGCAGGCAGCGAAAGTTGTGCGCGAAGCATTTGAAGTGCTAAACTGCTGACGATGGAGATACTGTCATGATCAAAAAAGTATATCTGATTGTCAATCCGAAAAAAGATCCTGAGGGGAAAAACCGTGAAGAGATCATTCGTCTTCTCGAGAGCAAGGGGATCGGTTATGTTGAACCTGCAGGAGAGATCGACCCTGACGATGCCCGGATCTGTGACGCGGTGTTCACTGTCGGCGGCGACGGGACTTTGATCCAGGCTGCCCGAGAACTCAGATCGCTTGACATACCGTTTTTCCCGATCAATATAGGGACGCTCGGTTATCTGACTGAGTCGACGATGGCGACTGCGGACAAGGATCTGGACAGACTGATTGCCGGCGACTACCGCATCCAGGAGAGGATGAGGATCGCAGGTACAATGCCGGACGGGACTGTAATGACCGCGCTTAACGATGTTGTCATCATCCGCAGGGAGTCACTGCATATAGTCCGTCTGAATCTCTATATCAACGACAAGCTGGTACACACCTACCGTGCGGACGGGATCATTGTCTCGACCTCGACCGGATCGACCGGTTACAATCTTGCAGCCGGCGGTGCCATATTGGAACCGGAATCAAAGATGATGATAGTCACTCCTATCTGTCCGCATACGGTACGTCTGACTTCGCTGGTCGTCTCTGACAGCGATGAGCTCAAGATCGAGTTTTTGCCCGGTCACGAACCGGATCTGACTGTCGTTGCAGGTTTTGACGGCGGTGAGATGCATCCTCTGCAGGAGGGCGAGAGTGTTTGTGTACGGAGGGCTGAGGAAAAGACAAAGCTGATCCGGTTTGAGGATGACAGCTTTCTCGATGTGCTGTACAAGAAGATGAAGGAGAATTAGAGTGAGAAGCGAACGCCATCAAAAGATCCTGGAACTGATTGCCCAGCATAATATCGAGACGCAGGACGAACTGGCCAATTACCTGTCAAAGGCAGGTTTTAAGACAACGCAGGCGACGATATCACGCGATATACGCACTCTGCGTCTGACAAAGATCGTCACCGATGACGGTCATTTCAAATACGTGGCTGAGAAGATCGATCAGGCGACACCCATGGAAAAGTATCGCAGGATCCTCAGGGATGGTTTTATCTCGATGGATCAGGCCGAGAACATCCTGGTGATCCGCACTGTGGCAGGTATGGCTATGGCTGTGGCCGCTGCGGTCGATGAGATGAACTGGACGGAAGTAGCCGGATGCATCGCCGGAGATGACACGATCTTTGTCGCAGTCCGCGAGAAACAGGATGTAGCGGCCGTCATTGACTATATCTGGACTATTGTCAAGTAAAGACAGGGGCATGAGATGCTTCAGGAACTGACAATTAAAAATCTGGCTCTCTTTAAAGACCTTTCCGTTCAGTTCGGAAAGGGGTTGAACATCCTGACCGGCGAGACAGGAGCCGGCAAGTCCATTCTGGTCGGTTCAGCTCTGCTGGCGCTCGGAGGGCGCTATACATCCGACATGATCCGCGCCGGTGAGGACAGTGCATATATCGAGATGTGTTTTACGATCGACGATGATAAGCAGAAGGACAGGCTGCTTGGCATTGATGAAGAACTGGACCTTGCCGGAGGCGAGCTGATCATATCCAGACGCCTGGCGGAAGGACGCAGTTCGGGTCGTATCAACGGCGAGCATGTTACACAGAAAAAGCTGCGTGCTTTTGCATCGGTCCTGCTGGATGTTCACGGTCAGCGCGATTCTCAGGTCTTGCTGGAAGAAGGCGGACACAAGGCGCTGCTGGATGCCTACGGAGATGACGGTCTGGCAGATCTGAAAAGAGAGACGGAAGAAGCTTACCGCGCTCTCAAAGAAATAGAAAGACAGATGAACGCGTTAGGCAGCGATGATGCACAGAGGCAGCGCGAGATCGATCTGCTGACATATGAGGCCTCAGAGATACGCGGAGCTGATCTCGCGGAAGGCGAGGATGAGGAGCTTGAAGCCGTGTACGCACGGCTCGTAAATGCTCAGGCTATCATGGAAGGTCTCTCTCACGCACAGGAGGCGCTCTCAGGCGCCGGAGGAGGGGCATCCGACCTGATATCGCGAAGCGTACGGGAATTAGCTTCAGTGAGCACGTATGACTCTCAGGTCGCATCGCTCTATGATCAGGTATCGGAGATCGACACGCTGCTTTCAGATGCAACGCGCGAGATCTCCGAGTATGCGGACTCATTTGAATTTTCTGAGGCGGAAGTGGATCGGGTCAGCCGCAGGCTGGATCAGATCAACCGCCTGAAAGCCAAGTACGGCGGTTCTGTCGAGTCCATTCTTGAGGCTGCCGACAATCGGGAGAGAAGACTGGCGCTTCTCGCTGATGCAGAGCAGACATTGGAGGATCTGTCAAAAGAGAAGTGTCTGAGGGAAGAGGAACTGCTGGATAAATGCAGCCTGCTCACCACTGCCCGTAACGAATATGCGCGATTGATGGAGGAGGAGATCAGAGTTGGTCTGAATGACCTCGGATTCGCAGACGACAGATTTGAAATCCGCATTGAGCGCGCAGAGGAGCCTGCGGAGGACGGATATGACAGAGTCAGGTTCTACATCGGACCAAACCCCGGAGAAGGAATGCATGAACTGTCACAGATTGCTTCGGGAGGCGAGCTTTCGCGCATTATGCTTGCAATTAAGGCGGCGATGGCAGGAAAAGAGCAGACCAAGACACTGATTTTTGATGAGATAGACGCAGGAATCAGCGGTCGCACTGCGGACGCAGTCGCTCAGAAACTGGGTGCTATCGCAGATACTCATCAGGTGATCTGCATCACGCATTTAGCTCAGATCGCCGCGATGGCTGACAGCCACTATCTGATCGAAAAATCTGTCGTTACGACAGACGGACAGGAAGAGACAGTGACTCATATCGACAAACTTGGATATGAAGAGACCATAAAAGAATTGGGAAGGATCCTGGCAGGTGCCTCCGTGACGGAAGCGGCACTCACCAATGCCAGAGAATTAAAGAAATTTGCCGAGCAGTACAAGAAAGGAGCACTCGATGAGTAGACGTTACACAGTCAACGAGCTTCGGAGCATGTTTTTGAAGTTTTTTGAGGAGAGGGATCACTATGTGCACGCCTCTTATTCCCTCGTACCGGAAAATGACGACAGTCTGTTGTTGATCAATGCCGGTATGGCTCCGCTGAAGCCGTATTTTACGGGGATCGAGACCCCGCCCAAACCGCGTATGGCGACATGCCAGAAATGTGTGCGCACCGGAGATATTGACAATGTGGGTCTTACGAACCGTCATGCCACCTTTTTCGAGATGCTCGGCAATTTCTCCTTCGGAGATTATTTCAAGAAAGAAGCGATCGCATGGTGCTGGGAGTTTTTGACCGAGACGGTGGGTCTGGATGCGGATCGTCTGTATCCGTCGATCTATCTCGATGACGATGAGGCTTTCGAGATCTGGAACAAAGATATCGGCATACCGGAGGAGAGGATCTTCCGTTTTGGCAAGGAGGACAATTTCTGGGAGCACGGAAGCGGCCCCTGCGGTCCCTGTTCCGAGGTCTACTACGACCGCGGCGAAAAGTACGGATGCGGCAAACCTGACTGTACGGTCGGATGCGACTGTGACCGCTACTGTGAAGTCTGGAACAACGTCTTTACGCAATTCGACGGTGACGGTAAGGGCAATTACACGCCTCTTGAGAACAAGAATATCGATACCGGTATGGGCCTGGAGCGTCTGGCCATGGTAGTACAGGATGTCGAATCGATCTTTGATATTGACAATATCAAGGCGCTCCGCGATCATGTCTGCGAGATCGCCGGTAAGAGCTATCTGGAAGACGAAAAAGATGATGTATCTATCCGAGTGATCACTGACCATGTGCGCGCGGTGACCTTTATGCTCTCAGACGGCATTGCTCCCTCTAACGAGGGGCGGGGCTATGTGCTTCGCAGACTTCTGCGCCGCGCATGCCGCCACGGGAGACTCCTGGGTATCGAAGGCGCTTTTCTGGTACCTCTAGCCGAGACAGTGATCGGGGGGTCCTGCGACGCTTATCCGAACCTTCAGGAGAAGAAGGCTTTTATCGTCTCCACACTCAGTCAGGAGGAGGCTGCGTTTGACAAGACGGTCGATCAGGGTCTGGCGATCCTTGAGAAGCTGGAAAAACAATTGGCAGAAGAGAACAAAAATGAACTGGCCGGTGAGGACGCCTTCCGTCTCTATGATACCTTCGGTTTTCCGCTGGATCTGACCAAGGAGATCCTTGCGGAAAAGGGAATCGCCGTAGACGAAGAAGGATTTGCTGTCTGTATGAAAGAACAGCAGCAGCGTGCACATGACGCGCGTAAAGAGAGTAATTATATGGGAGCGGAAGCCACTGTCTATGAGAAGCTTCCTGCAGCGTTGGGATCTATGTTTGTCGGTTACGATCAGCTGGAAGCGAGCTCAGATATAGCGGCCGTCACGGGCTGTGAGAATCCGGGAGAAGAGAGTGAAGAGAACCCGGCGAAAGTACTGGACGGTATCATTGAGGGATGCCGCGGCACTGTCTTTACCGACATCACCCCGTTTTACGCGGAGATGGGCGGTCAGGAAGCCGACATCGGAACGATAAAAACAGAGACAGGCGTCTTTGTCGTGGAGGATGTCCAGCATATCCTCGGCACGAAGATCGGCCATATCGGCTATGTGAAGGAAGGATTTATCAGTGTCAATCAGCAGGCAGATCTGAAAGTCGATGCCGGTAACAGGCAGCTGTCCTCCCGCAACCACAGCGCGACCCATCTGCTGCACGAGGCATTAAAAGAAGTGCTCGGCGATCACGTAGAGCAGAAGGGTTCAAGCGTCAACAGAGACAGGCTGCGGTTTGACTTCTCGCATTTTGCTCCGATGACATCAGAGGAGATCAAAGAGACAGAGAAGCTGGTCAACGAACAGATCCGTCTCAATGTCCCGGTATTCGCCCGTAACATGCCTATAGAAGAGGCAAGAAAGACAGGAGCGCAGGCATTGTTCGGGGAGAAATACGGTGATATCGTCCGGGTAGTGTCCATGGGGAATTTCTCGGTAGAATTCTGCGGCGGTCTGCATGTTCCCATGACCGGAGATATCGGCGCTTTCAAGATCATATCGGAGTCCGGTATAGCGGCAGGCACAAGGCGTATTGAGGCGCTGACTTCTGTAGGACTGTTCGACTACTATGAAGAGGCTGAAAAGAAGCTCGAAGAGATAGCACAGACACTGAAAGGAAGCCGTGATACAGTGACCGAGCGCGCTCACGCTGTTGCAGACGAGAACCGCCGGCTTCAGAAAGAGGTCGATTCACTCTCGGCAAAACTGGCGCAGGCAGCGGCCGGAGAATCAGCGGCCGAGATCGAAGAGATCGGCGCACTGAAAGCAATTTTTCTGTCAATGGAAGATGTCGGTACCGATCAGCTTCGCGATCTTGGTGATTCTTATAAAGACAAGATGGGAGACGGAGTGGCTGTGCTCGCATCCGTAAACGGAGGCAAAGTCACACTGCTTGTGACAGCGACAGACGGTGCAGCAAAAGGCGGCGTGCATGCCGGCAACCTGATCAAAGAGGCGGCTCCGCTGATCGGCGGAGGCGGTGGCGGAAGGCCGACGATGGCCCAGGCCGGCGGCAAAGATCCTGCCGGCATTCCGAAGGCATTTGACAGGATCAGGGAACTGCTTGCTTCTTGCAAATAGAGCGCGATTAAGGTATGATAAACGAAAGTAATTCAAAGACTGCAACACCAAGGAGGACAACATGATTTCAGCAGGTGATTTTCGCAACGGAATGACAGTCGAGATCGACGGGACTGTATATCAGATCATTGAATTCCAGCATGTCAAGCCAGGTAAGGGCGCCGCATTCGTACGCACCAAACTTCGTGATGTGATGGGAGGAAGCGTTGTTGAGAAGACATTCCGTCCGACAGAGAAATTCCCGCAGGCTCGTATTGAGCGTAAAGAGATGCAGTATCTCTACAATGACGGAAGCCTGTACTATTTCATGGATATGGAGAGCTATGAGCAGATCGAGATCAGCCAGGATACGATCGGTGATGCTCTTGAGTTCGTAAAGGAAAATGAGATGGTCAAGGTATGTTCCTATCAGGGTGATCCCTTCACTGTTGAACCTCCGCTGTTTGTGGAGCTGGCTGTGACGGAGACAGAGCCCGGATTTAAGGGTGACACTGCCCAGGGAGCTACCAAGCCTGCTACCGTTGAGACAGGTGCTACGGTTCAGGTTCCGCTGTTCGTGAACGAGGGTGATGTCCTCAAGATCGATACCAGGACAGGCGAATACCTTTCGAGGGTATGATCAGTGTAAATGTGTCGGGGCCATCGCAATGCGGTGGCCCTGTTTTTATGTGATCATATATCATCAGAACGATGATGTTGATCCCAATTATGAAGGAGATGCGATGAAAAAGCTGTTTCTAATCGGGTTTATGGGGACCGGCAAATCAGCTGTCGGACGGGTTTTGGCGAAGAGACAGGGTTATACCTGCGATGATCTGGACGAACTGATAGAGCGATCGACGGGAACGACTATTGCTGATTATATAGACAGTCATGGCGAGGAGGCATTTCGGGACGCCGAGACAAAGATGCTGACTGATTGGATTGATCTCCATTCCGGGACCGCAGAAGACAATGAGCATAAATATTCTGTTCTCGCCTGCGGAGGAGGCGTTGTCCTGCGCGAAGAAAACCGAAAGATGATGCGTGCAAACGGTATGTCTGTCCGCCTTACCGCTTCGATACAGAGTATATATCAGAGAGTGTCTGCGAACGCCCCGGAGCGTCCGTTGCTGATAAGTGACAAACCTCTTCCGGAAAGACTGGAGACATTGGCTGCCGTGCGAGAGCCGCTCTACCGGGAGACAGCTGACATCGAAGTCTCTTCCGAAGGGAAGTCTGCTGCGCAGACCGCGGATTTGATCTGTCAGGCGCTGGAGACCCCGCTGTCACAGGACACCCCCTGATGCTGCACGCACAGACCGTTCTCTCCGCAGTAATATACACTGTCTGAGAGATAATCATCCATATCCAGTACATCGCGATTGACATGGAATACGATCTCTGCAAGGCCGGAGGGTGTCAGCGCTTCGTTGTCCGGCGCTATGATGACCTCATGGATGCTGCAGGGCAGTACATAGAAGGCTCCCAGATGCTGATAGATCTCCTCCAGCAGACCCGGGTAAAGGATCGCTGAAGCTCCGTAGATACCGCGCCTGTTTGTCAGGACATAGAGACCGCTCGATACGCAGTCAGCCGGCTCCAAGGGAGAATAGCCGTCAGGTGAAATGCCGGCACAGGCCAAAGTATCTTCGAGAGTCTGCAGCGAGGGAGGCAGAATAAACGGAGCATTCGTACCGGCATCAAGCAACAGCTGTTCTCGTGAAACACCCCAGTTATTGAACATATCCCAATTTATAATGAAGGTATGATACTCGTCCTCTTTCCAGAGACCATTATCAAGATGGAGACAGGCCAAAGTGGACAGATCGAGGAAATCACCGCTCGGACAGGAGGAGACGATCTCACGGTGAATGATGCTGTTGGCCAGGCGCAGAGCGAGATAAGGACGCACGGCGTCGTAGTCTTTAAGGTCTATCTTAAGATCGTTGTTTTTTGTATACATATTCATACTCCTTTCGATAAACCACAGTTGTTATGCGAGTAAGCGTACACGTTAAACAGCTGTTTGAATATGCGATAAATTCTGTTTTTTATCGCCTTTACTTTTGTGCCTGTTTATGGTAATATACCCGCCGTGGACACCTATAGCTCAGGGGATAGAGCACCGCCCTCCGGAGGCGGGAGCGGCGGTTCGAATCCGCCTAGGTGTGCGAAGCTGGGTTGCCGCATGATCGATGTGACAACCCGTTTTTAATTTGCAGCAGAGAGAATACCCGATGAAGAGACTTAACGATACTGAAAAACTGCCGATACGATGCATCCTTTGGGACGTGGACGGTACGCTGACAGATTTTAAAGCTGCCGAGAGAGAGGCTCTGCGCTCCGCATTTGCCGCGTTCGGTTACGGAGAGTGTGATGATGCGATGGTCGGGCGGTATTCATCATTCAATGAGGCGGTCTGGAAGAAAGTGGAGAGTGAGAAAACAGACAAAGCTTCGCTTCTGGTCGAGAGGTTTGAAAACTTCTTGAGAGCCGAAGGACTGCCGACTGATAAAGCTGCTGAATTCAACCATTACTATCAGCTGGCGCTCGGGGATACGACCGTATACAACGACAACAGCTTTGAACTGGTAAAGAGCCTGAAGGGGAAAACACTGCAGTATGCCGTCACTAACGGAACACTTGAATCACAGTTCAATAAACTGGAGAAGGCGGGATTCGATCAGCTCCTCGACGGTATATTCATCTCGGAGATGACCGGGTATGACAAACCGGCAGGAGGATTCTTTGACTATGTCTTCGAGAGGATCCCCCCGTTAAATAAGAGAGAAGTCATGATCATCGGTGATTCTCTGACCAGCGATATGGAAGGCGGCCTGAGACAGGGCATCGTTACAGCCTGGTACAATCCGAACGGTCTCAAAAGGCCTTCTGATAAGCCGGTCAATTATATCCTGCGTGATCTTTGTGAGGTAAAGGACATTTTGGCTGATTGCAATTCATGACAGGACATGGTATGATACAGGCACTTGCAGATGTAGTTCATCGGTAGAACTCCAGCTTCCCAAGCTGGCGAGGCGGGTTCGATTCCCGTCATCTGCTTTCAACTGCGGCACCTGTTCCATTTGTTTCGGAAAACCGGGTGCCGTTCTTATTGGTATAAAAGGTATGACTGATACAGAACAGTACAAGAGAACAAGTATGCTGATAGGTCAGGCAGCACAGGAGAGGCTCACCTCT
>OMSP01000035.1 GCA_900313775.1 uncultured Eubacteriales bacterium | reverse complement strand
GATGACTATGATACTGAAAACTGAACGGCTGGTCCTGCGTCCCTGGGAAGAGTCGGATGCGGAAAGCCTTTATGAGTATGCCAAGGATCCGCGTGTCGGACCGGTCGCAGGATGGCCGGTGCATACCGGCGTGGAGAACAGCCGGGAGATCATAAGGACTGTACTCTCCGAGCCTGAAACATATGCTGTTTGTCTGAAAGGGGACAACAGGGCTGTCGGCAGTATAGGACTCATGATTGGTGAAAAGAGCAATATCTGTCTGCCAGATAATGAGGGCGAGGTCGGTTTCTGGATCGGCGTGCCCTTCTGGGGACAGGGGATCATTCCTGAGGCGACCGCCGAGATCATCCGGCATGCGTTTGAGGATCTGCGTCTGAATGCACTTTGGTGCGGGTATTTTGACGGTAATGATAAGTCCCGTCGTGCTCAGGAGAAATGCGGTTTTACCTACCAGCGCACTGACAGAGACATCCACTGGAAGCTGATGGATGATATACGTACAGAGCATATCACACGGTTGACACGCAAGGAGTGGGAATTGTCGCGGGTACAAGCCTGACAGGCGGTTGATTGTGGTGAGTATAGCTGTTATACTTAACCGAGAAGAAACGATATAATGGCAATAGGAAATAAAAAAGGATACAGATATGACCATCAAAGAATTACTCAAAGGCGTTGATTATCAGGTGCAGCAGGGCGGGCTCGACCGTGAGGTAAGTGCGCTCGTCTACGATTCGCGCAAGGCTGAGAAGGACTGTGCATTCGTCTGTATTTCGGGTGCAGTGGCTGATGGGCACAAGTTCGTGCCTCAGGTCTGCGAGGAGGGACCGGCCCTTATTGTGGCCGAGCATGAGATCGAAGCGGCTGAGGATGTGACGGTCGTCATCGTTGACAACTCGAGACCGGCTCTCGCCTATATGTCGGCAAACTATTTCGGTCATCCGGCCGAAAAGCTGAAACTGATCGGTGTCACCGGTACCAAGGGCAAGACGACCACCACCTATATGGTCAAGACGATGCTCGAGGCAGCGGGCCATAAAGTCGGTCTGATCGGTACGATCGAGACAGTCATCGGTGATGTCCATACGCCGGCTCTCAATACGACTCCCGAATCCTATATACTGCACGAATCGTTTGCGGAAATGGTCAAAGCCGGATGCGATGCGGTCGTGATGGAGGTGTCTTCACAGGCATTTAAGCTGGACCGTACGGCGGGTATCCTCTTTGATATCGGTGTCTACACGAACCTCGCGCCCGATCACATAGGCGCGAACGAACACGCTTCATTTGAAGAGTACCGCGACTGCAAGGCCATGCTCTTCAGACAGTGCCGTCTGGGTATCGGCAATATCGATGACGAGCATTATGACGAGATCTTCCGTGACGCGACTTGCGAAAAAATGACTTACGGTTTTTCTGAAAAAGCAGATCTGCGAGCGTCCAACGAGCAGCTCGTCGCACGCGATGACTACCTTGGGATCTGTTATGATCTTTCCGGTGTTCTGAATATGCGCGTCGACGTGGATATGCCGGGCGATTTTTCGGCCTACAATTCGATGGCGGCGATAGCAGTCGGACTGCAGTTTGGAGCTACACCGGAGATCATTGATGAGACGATGAAGAATCTCCATGTGCGCGGGCGCGTGCAACGGGTCGAGACAGGGCGGGAGTGCACACTGCTGGTCGACTATGCGCATAATGCCATGGCGCTTGAAAGCCTGCTCGTGACCCTGCGCAAATATGACCCTAAACGCCTGGTCTGCATCTTCGGGTGCGGCGGCAACCGGTCCAAAGACCGCCGGTTTGAAATGGGCGAAGTCTCCGGCAGACTTGCGGATCTGTCAATCATCACTTCCGACAATCCGCGTTTTGAGGAGCCGGAAGCGATCATCGAGGATATCAAGACGGGAATCGGCAGGACGGACGGCGAATATGTGACGATCATCGATCGCGCTGATGCCGTGCGTTACGCGCTGGAGCATTATCAGAAAGGCGATGTGATCGTGCTCGCCGGTAAAGGTCACGAGGATTATCAGGAGATCCGTGGCGTCAAGCACCATATGGATGAAGTGGAACTGGTCGAGGCTGCGCGCAGAGCTCTGGACGCATAGATGAACAAGGCGGAAAAAACAATTGCACAGATCATTGTCGACATCACTCACAGCAAAGTCGACAAAGTCTATGATTACCGCATACCTGAGGCGCTGGCCGGACAGGTGCGGGTGGGCACGCCGGTACACGTGCCCTTCGGCCGGGGGAATCGAGAGACCCTCGGCTTTGTTGTCGGATTGAGTGATCACAGCTCTTATGACGATCTCAAGGAGGTCGCAGATATAGCGCCGGACGGAGCGGTGGCAGACCAGACGCTGGTCTCGCTGGCCGCCTGGATGAAGCATGCCTACGGCGGTACGATGAATCAGGCGCTCAAGACCGTATTGCCAGTGAAGCAGAAGGGAAAGGGCAAAAAGACCCGGACCGTGACTCTTGCGATAGGAGAGGAGCAAGCACAGGAGCTGCTCATGGAAATGGCGCAGAAGCGCCAGACCGCGCGGGCACGGCTTCTGGCTGCCATGATCATGACCCCGGTAATCGAATACAGCCTGCTGACCGAAAAAGTGCATGTTACGCGCGCTGTGGTCAGAGCTCTGGAGGAGAAGGGCATCCTGCGTGTGGAAGAGGGCGCCGTCTACCGGGATCCGCTGGCGGCGGGAGAGTCTTCCTCCACGTCAGGCGCACACTACCTTCGCACCCGGGAGTTCTATGAGAACACTCCGGAGCAGGAGAGCGTATTGGCTGCTTTTGACAGACACCTGCGAGAACTTGACAGCCGCCCGATGCTGATCTACGGCGTGACGGGAAGCGGCAAGACGCAGGTCTATGTCGAGATGATCCGGCGCACGGTCCAAAGAGGGGAACAGGCGATCGTCCTGATCCCGGAGATCGCGCTCACCTATCAGGTCGTCTCGTATTTCTACGGACTCTTTGGCGGCCGGGTGTCGATCCTTCATTCACGGCTGTCCGCTGCGGAGCGGGCCGACCAGATGCAGCGTGCCAGAGACGGGGAACTCGATGTCATGATCGGACCGAGGAGCGCGCTGTTTACTCCGTTCAAACATCTGGGTCTGATCATTATCGACGAAGAACACGAGCCTGCATACAAAAGCGGGCAGGTCCCCCATTATCATGCGAGGGAGACTGCGCAGAAACTGTCAGAGCTGACCGGAGCCAGGCTGGTCATCGGATCGGCGACACCGTCGCTCGAAGCGTTTTACCGGGCTCAGGAGGGAATATACGATCTCCGGATAATGGAAAAGCGCGTGGAGGACAGGCCGCTGCCGAAGGTGAAAGTGCTTGATCTCGGCGAGGAGCGCCGCAGGGGCAACCGGTCGCTGATCAGCGATTATCTGCGCGAGGCCATCGAGGAGAGGCTTGCGCGCGGTGAACAGGTGATCCTCTTTCTCAACAGACGGGGATGGGCGGGGTTCGTCACATGCCGCGACTGCGGACATGTCATCAAGTGTCCGCACTGTGACGTTGCTCTCTCGGTCCACCGGGACGGAAAAATGCGCTGTCATTACTGCGGTTATGAGACACAGTCTCTGCATGTCTGCCCGGAATGCGGCTCCACACATATCGGCGGTCTGTCAGTGGGTACGCAGCAGGTGGAAGATGAGCTGAAGGTCCTCTTTCCCGAAGCCGGCGTGCTGCGGATGGATGCCGACGCGACGCGTGGGAAGGAGGGGCACGGAGCGGTGCTCTCGGCCTTTGCCGACGGTAAGGCGCAGATCCTGATCGGCACGCAGATGATAGTCAAGGGGCACGATTTCCCGCTGGTCACGCTGGTCGGTGTGCTCATGGCGGATATGTCGCTGTATGCGAGCGATTACCGGAGCGGTGAGAGGACCTTTGAACTGCTCACCCAGGCGGCCGGACGCGCAGGGCGCGGTGAAAGGGAGGGTGAGGTCGTGATCCAGACATTCACTCCCGAACACTACGCGATCGTCCATGCGGCGCATCAGGACTATGACAGTTTCTATAAGGAGGAGATGGCTTTCCGTTCGATGTTGGGTTATCCGCCCGCCTGTCATATGCTTGCGGTGCAGCTCTCCGGCGAAGATGAGACATCGCTGTCGGTCGCTGCTGATTATTTGAAAAAATTCACCCTGAGACTGAGTGAGAAAAGCGAAGCATTTCAGATCATAGGACCGAGCACACCGTATATAGGAAAGATCAAGGACGTCTACCGCAGAAATCTGTATATCAAGAATGAGAGCTATGAAGAATTGATCCGCATGAAAGACTATCTGGAGGAGTATATCCGCATCAACAAAGGATATGACCGCATTTATACGCAGTTCGATTTCGACCCTGTGGAGAGTTGATTGAAGGCAATTGTGTACGCTTGACCTTAAGTTCAACGCACAAAATGAGACATCGGAAATCAGTTGTAAAGGTAAAAACAAAATTATTTAATAATTTTCAGAAAAATTGTTGACAATTCGTAAAATGCGTGCTAAAGTCTAATCAGAAACAGGAAACAAGCACACAGGAGGTGATTCCGATGGGAAAAGATAGTACACCGGACATCGCAGTTCAGATGTCAATATCCCGTCGAGTCCGTTGATCCAGACGAGAGCCACTATAAGAGCTTCAACAGGGAGCTGAAGTGGGAAGGACAAGACCTAACAGAAGAGGATCCGGACCGTTAAGAGTGGCATCTGACCATGTGTTTTCAATTGAATAGCTACAATAATCAAAAGATTACAGAAAGAGGTAAAGTCCCATGGGCTGATAAACACCCAATTGATTGTAGCAAAGCATGAATGAATCCCGGCCGCGCTGAGCGCGGCCGGTTTTTATTTCTGCCCCGGTGTCTGTCTGCATGCGTTGCGCTTGATTTTGAAATTATGTATACTGGCTTCAGTAGTATTATGTGTTAAAGAAGGAGAGGATCATGCCTACTTTTAAGGAAATGAAAAAATCGGCGAGGGGCTCTGTGAAAAAGCACTATGTCCTTTTTGTGGCGATGATAATCATCATCACTTTCATCTGCGAAGGCCGGTCTGTGATGACATCGTTTACAAGTGCATATGACTCGCATTACGCCAGCACATCGAAGGTCAATTCAAAGTCATTTACTTCAAAGCAATCGACCAACAGTCTGGTCTTGAATGAACTGGCAAGCAACCGGACTGACAAGGCGGAGGAGATCGCGCAAAATGCGAAGGACAAGAACAAAAACAAAGTGCCTGAAGCCGGCAAAGGCGGGACGAGAGGCATCGCCTCCGGCATCGTCAACACTGTCAGTTCCGGCTCTGTGCTAATAGTAATAAGCAATGTGCTCAGCAAGGTCTTCAGGAGCGGGTCAGTCGCCAATTTTTTGATCGTCTTTGTCATGATCATCATTTTCTTATGGTTCTTTGTCTTTGTCCGAAATATCGCCGAGGCGGTTCAGGCACGTGTCTATCTGGAGTCGCGTATCTATGACAAGACGCCGCTCTCGCGCGTGTTCTTCTTTGTCCGCAACAGGAAATGGCGGAGAGTAGCCTGGATCATGCTTGTGAAATATGTCTATATGATGCTCTGGTCAATGACGATCGTCGGACCGCTCATTAAGCATTTCTCTTACCTGCTGGTGCCTTATATCGTATCTGAGAATCCCGATATGAAGGCAAACGAGGCGATCACGCTCTCCCGCAAGATGATGAACGGGCACAAATGGGAAGCTTTCAAACTCTACCTGTCCTTCATCGGATGGCTGCTTCTCGCTATCCTGACATTCGGTCTGCTGGAGTTCCTGTTCGTGGCACCGTACTTGGATGCTACCAAGGCTGAGTATTACGCTCAGCTGCGCAGGATCGCCAAAGAAAACGGAATAGAGGGAGCCGATGCTCTGAACGATGAGTATCTCTTTGAAAAGGCCGACAGGGCCGTGCTCGAGGGAGCGTACGCGGATGTCATTGCCAAGGAAGAGCAGGCGGAGGCCAAAGGGCAGGCCGTTGAGATGGGCAAAGTGACAGCCTTCTTTGCCAAGTATTTCGGTCTTTGGGTCGGATCGACAGAGATGCGCAATCACTACCAGGAACATGAGAACCTCAAGTTCATGATAGAACAGCACAAGATGCGTCTGGAGGGCGAGGCTTATCCGTCGAGACTGTCGCCGGTCTACTATGAGCGCAAAAAGAAAGATAAAAAGAAAAAGAAGGACAAGACGGAATCCTACAACTGGCTGCGTGTCTACACAGTGTGGAATGTATTGGCACTGTTCCTGATCTTCTGCTTTGTGGGCTGGGCATGGGAGGTCAGTCTCCATATCATCAAAGACGGCGTGTTCGTCAATCGCGGTACACTGCACGGTCCCTGGCTGCCTATCTACGGCGCCGGCGGAGCGCTGATCATCGTGCTGCTGTCGGCATTCCGCAAGAATCCGATCGCTGAGGTCATCCTTACGGTCGTGGTCTGCGGACTGGTCGAGTATCTGTCTGCCAAGATCATTGAGGACGGCAGCCTGACCCGCTACTGGAATTACAAAGGCTATTTCCTGAATCTGGACGGACGCATCTGTTTCGAGGGAATGTTTATCTTTGCGGTCATGGGTATGGTCGCGGTATATCTGGCTGCGCCTGCCCTGGACAACCTGCTGTCAAAGGCTCCGACAAAGATCTTCATACCGATCGTCGCCGCTTTGATGGTACTGTTTATTGTCGACTTTATCTACTCGGGCGACCATCCCAACGGAGGCGCAGG
>OMSP01000179.1 GCA_900313775.1 uncultured Eubacteriales bacterium | reverse complement strand
TCCTGCATCCATTTGATCTTTTGGATAAATCTGTAGTAGCGGAGAATATTGTAAACCATGAGCAGCGCGCCGGCCACGATCATGATGTCTATGAAAACTGTCATATCATCCGTTCTCCTTAAGCCATTTTCTGTGCTCCTTATAATCCGGCATGACGGTTTCGACCTCAGCCCAGAATGCAGGAGAGTGGTTCATCTCCTTGAGATGGGCAAGTTCGTGCACGACGACATAGTCCATGACCTCGATCGGCATCAGGATCAGACGCCAGCTGAAGTTGAGATTGCATTTATCGGAACAGCTTCCCCAGCGGCTTTTCTGATCGCGGATCGTGATCTGACCGTATTCGACGCCCATGATGTCTGCATAGTGCGCGACGCGCCGGGAGATGATGCCCTTGGCGCGCTTTTTATAGACATTGATCTGTGCCGGTGAAAACTCCTGCGCGCTGATGCGGTCATCTCTGGTCGCCTCCGCGAGCTTTTCATCGATCCATTCAGCGTGATTCTCGACAAACTCTCTGATCTGCCGCTCGGTGGAAAAGAGCGGCGCACGGACAACTACCTGCCCTTCGCGTGTGATTTGGATGGATAATGTCTTTCTCTTGCTTCTTACCAACTGATATTCGTGCATATTACTGATTATCCTCCATCAGCAAATGTAGATGAGGTTCAAAGTCCGTTCCCTCCGGGGGGTAGACATTGTGATCGATCGAGTCTTTGATCGCGGCGGACAGGAACCGCTGAGCCAGTCTCACCGCGTCGGCCGGCTCATATCCTTTGACCGCGGCAGCAATGATCACCGAGGCAAACAGATCGCCGGTACCGGAAAAGCTGCCGGGCAGAAGAGGGGCGTCGCAGGCCATCCAGGATCCGCCGGTATAGACACCGGTCGCGATCATGTCGATACCTTCGTCAAAAAACACAGAGGTTGCCGCGCCCGTACTGCCTGAGATCATCATATGTTGCGAATGGTCATCTTGATCAGTACCGCCGGCAGGACCCGCATCACTGCGGTCATCGCTTCCGTGTCCGATCCCGGTCACGAGGATCGTCATATCGCCGTGTCCGAGTGAGCCGCACAGACGTTCACAGATACCGGCTATCTCATCCTGCAGGCTGTCCCAGTTTGCGTGATCGAGCGCCGCGAAATCCGCGCCTGCCAGAATGCAGAGTTCCGTCAGGTTCGGTGTGATGATCGTAGCGCGCTCTGTGAGAGCCAGATAGCGCTCTCGCAGCTCATCGCTGTAGAACTTATAGGTCACTCCGTCATCGCCGAGTATCGGATCGACCAGCACATGCGTGCCTTCCCGCTTAAACCGGTCGACAAAGCCGATCATCGCATCGGCCTGTGCGGCGTCCGTGCAGAAACCGGTGAAGATACCGTCGAGCTGAACGCCCATTTTTCCCCATTTCTCAGCGAAAGCGGGAAGGATATGTTCGCAGTTTTCGCAGTAATAATCGGCAAATCCGGTCTGAGCCGACAGAAGCGCTGTCGGAACCGGGCAGGGCTGCACGCCCATCGCCGCGAGCACCGGAATGGCCGCTGTCAGAGAACAGCGTCCGAGACCCGATATATCATTGATGAGAGCAACTTTTTTTACCATATATTAAATATATCTTTTTCCCTGATTTCTGGCAACCTTCCATGTTTATTCAGGATAAAAAAATAAGAGCCGAAGCTCTTATTCTGATGCGGAAGGCGGGATTTGAACCCGCACGTCCAGTAATGGACACTAGATCCTGAATCTAGCTCGTCTACCAGTTCCGACACTTCCGCTCGCGCGAAAAATATCATAACACAGTTTTTTCCAAAACACAACCACTTATTTCAGGCAACTGTGATAAAATAGAAATGCAGTCACAGACCTATATCGGAGGGCGGACCATGAGTACTCAGACAGAGCAGTTACAGGAGATCATCGACGGTTCACAGCGCATCGTATTTTTCGGCGGCGCGGGGGTATCGACAGAGAGCGGCATCCCTGACTTCAGGAGTCAGGACGGTCTCTACAATATGAAATACAAATACCCGCCGGAGCAGATCGTCAGCCGAACGTTTTTTATGCGCAAGACCGAGGAGTTCTATGAGTTTTACAAGGACAAGATGCTCAATCTCGACGCAAAACCCAACCCGGCTCACCTCAAGCTCGCGGAGCTGGAGGAGGCGGGGAAACTCATCGCCGTCGTCACGCAAAACATAGACGGTCTGCATCAGGCGGCCGGCAGCAAGAAGGTCTATGAGCTGCACGGCAGTGTCCTTCGCAATTATTGTACCAAATGCGGCGCCTTCTACGATGTGAGGTACATCGCTGAAGCGGAAGGCGTGCCGGTCTGCGAGAAATGCGGCGGTCTGATCAAACCGGATGTCGTTCTCTACGAGGAGGGACTGGACGGACAGGTGATAAACGGCGCGGTGAATGCGATCCGGGCAGCGGATACGCTGATCGTCGGGGGTACATCCTTAAATGTCTACCCGGCGGCTTCCTTTATCGACTATTTCGGCGGGGATAATCTCGTCGTGATAAACAAATCTGAGACGGCGAGAATGGTCAATGCGACACTCGTCATCAATGACCCGATCGGCGAGGTCCTCGGACAGATCGAGGTGCGCGGATGATACAGTCAAAGCTCAGATGGTATCACGGTCTTCTTGCCATTGCGTTATTCGGCGCTGTGATGGCGCTCGAGTATTTCGGTTTATTGGGCAAACATGCCTACGCAACAGTGATCGGAGAGGGACTGATCGCTCTTGTTGCAATCGGAGTCGTTCTCATAGCCCGGGAGAACCTGTCTGCGGTGTTCACCTTTAAAAAGGTCCGTTGGGTGCAGATCGCCGGGCTCTATCTGATGTGGAGGGGCGTGCTCTCGGCAGAGATGGTCCTTTCAGAAGTCCTCATGCACTTCTTTCCGAGGCTTATGAGGGAGACAAGCGGGATAGAAGAGTGGATGCATCGGGTGCCGTTTGCTCTTGCATTTTTTGTCATCGCCGTTATACCTGCGGTCTGTGAGGAGATGCTTTTCCGGGGAACCCTTCTGCACAGCATGAAGGATCTGAAAAAGCCGTGGCTGATCATTATATTAAACGGTCTGATCTTCGGTATTGCTCATATGAGTTCGATCAAGCTGGTCTCCGTATCACTCCTTGGCATCCTCTTTGCCTATGTCGTCTATCAGAGCGGCAACCTTGCCTGCTCCATGATACTGCACTGTCTGAACAACGGCTGGGTAGTGATCTACAGCTTTGCGCTCTCAGGATTGAATCAGTCGGCCGGCTATGAAGCCGGTGCTTCGGCAGCGAAGGGCTTGAACAGTATGCCTGTAGGCGTCATCGGGGTGACCCTTTGTACGGCAGCACTCTCGCCGATGCTGATCTACATCGGGCACAATCTCTTTATGCGCCCGCCGGGCAACGGGCAGCTTCCGCCGGGACAGAAGGTGACTCTGAAGAGGGATTGGCTGTTTCTTACAGGAGCTCTCGCTTTTTTGATCTTTGCGCTGGGACTTCTGCTGTTTGCGATCGGCTTTGAGGAAGTCTTTCATATCGGCTTGCAGAATCTGACATGAACCGAGCTGTGGCGGTGACAGACAGCGCGTCATATGGTAAAATAAAATGCTATGCTTTTTAGTCAACAGAGGAGTTTTACTTGATCCGGACAGAGTCACTGACATATGAATATGACACCTTCGACACAGAGGGACATAAGAGCGGCACACTGCGCGCGCTGGAAGATGTCGATCTGACAGTCAAACCGGGGCAGTT
>OMSP01000107.1 GCA_900313775.1 uncultured Eubacteriales bacterium | reverse complement strand
TTTGTCAGCCAAAGCACAACGGCTATCGTCTCAAAGACCGCCAGCATGACTATTGGCGCGGCATATTTCTTCACTGCATATTCCTTTCCGGCTCAGATCTGCCACTGAACAAAGCGCAATAAAAGGCCCTCCTTCCGGAAGGCCTTTTCTGTCTGTGTGTTCATGCTCAATCAAACATCTTGCTGCCCTGCGACAGTGTGCGCAGATAGTACACGTAGGCGATGATGGACAGGATGCCCGCGATGATCGCGATGACAGACGCAACGGTCGTCATAGACTTCGCTTCAAAGAGGTCGCCGATCAGAGTGACGATCGCGCTGAGGATATAGACGCCGCAGGTCACATTCATGGTGCTCCTGCTCAGGCGGCTCACCTTTTTCTTGCCCAACTGGTCTGCTATCTTACCTATGCCGGTGATCACAAAGATCATGATCATGATTTCGCAGATGTTGGAGATCAGCTCAAAGAGCCACTCAACTTTGATACCGCGCATATCCAGGATGGACTGGACAACGCTGGCTGCGATAGCGATCAGCGCAATGATCCAAGCAGTCTTGAAATAAGGCTCGTCTTTGGATGCATTGCTGAGACCTACCAGATTGATGATAAAGGCAATGATAAACATGATGCCCGCGATCAGGATCGGGATGCCGCCTGCTGCCATGCCGCCTTCCGAACCCTTCTCACCGGCAGCGAGAAAAACGATAGCGCCGATGATGCCGATAATAGTGGCAATAATAGTCAGCAGTTCTGCTTTATAGATCTGTCCGATACCCTTCTTTGCATTTTGATAGTTCATAAGTGTTCTCCTTTCTTCCACAACAGTATATTCTTTTTGTTAAAATGGGTCAATTCTTCCGGATCCCTCGTTTCTTGGATGATGTTGATACCGATATCTGTTGAGCGCAAGAGACATTCGCTTTATAATAATTACAGCGTTTGATACATTTGCAAAGGAGCAGACAAAATGAACGAAGATATCTTCACTCAAAGGATACTTGTAACCATTCTTCAGATCATTGCCGTCCCGTTTTGCAATCTGGGTTCCTGGGCCCGGTTTACGCCGGACGGTTTCCGCGTCAGAGACTCATGGCAGAAACTCACTTTCCGCGAAGCGTCTTACAGCCTTACAGGCAACCATGTGTTTACATATATCATCGTCGCATGCGCGGCACTGGCTATCGCAGTCGCATGGACGAAGTGGTATTACATCGCGATCGTTCCGTCGGCTGTACAGACGATCGTCGTACTTATCCTCTTTGTCTATTTCTCCATATTGAAAAACAGAAGCGTCGGATTCCCCGATCTGGGCGGCATTGTGCATATAGCTGTCGTCATCGCATGTCTTCTCGTCACGATCCTGATGCTTAAAGCGCATTTGGATGAAAAGAAGATCTCCTGACCCTGGCGGGTAAATGAAAGGTGAATAACATAGCTTATACATCATCTTGTCTGTTATAATCATGTTTGATCGATCAATAACAAAGGAGGATATACAGCATGAAAATTGCAATGGCAAACGACCATGCCGGGACCGCGATGAAGAACGAGATAAAGGCCTGGCTCCTGTCAAACGGTTATGAGGTAGAGGATTTCGGCACTTACGACGACAACAGCTGCGATCTGTCGGACTTTGTGTTCCCGGCAGCTCTTGCAGTGGCAAAAGGCGAATGCGACAGAGGGATCTTCTGCGACGGAGTCGGATACGGAAGCGCTCTCATCGCAAACAAAATAAACGGGTGCTATGCGGCAGTATGTCAGGATCCGCTCTGTGCGACACTGGCCCGCCAGCACACTGATTCAAACATCCTCTGTCTGGGAGCCAAGATCATAGGCACGCTTATTTCGATGGAGATCGTAAAGACCTGGCTCAATACTGACCCTCTGATGGAAGAAAAATACAGGAACAGAGTAAAGAAAGTATGCGATATCAACGATAAATGCTGCGTACCTGTTGACAAATTATAATACGCAAAAGACCTTCCCTTCGGAAGGTCTTTTTTTAAGAGATCAGTGGCCCAACATGTCCTCCTGTTTCCCGATCAGTTTTTCCAGCGTTTCAAACAAAGCTTCGGGCTCAACGGGCTTTGACAAATGGGCGTTCAGGCCGGCCTGCATGCTCCGCTGAACATCTTCGTCAAAGGCGTTGGCTGTCAAAGCGATAATAGGGATCGTCTTAGCATCGTCACGCTGAAGATTCCTGATAGCTCTCGTTGCCTCCAGACCGTCCATTTCCGGCATGCGCATGTCCATCAGAATGGCATCGTAGTATCCGGATTCATGGTCTTTAAACAGATTTACGGCAATCAGGCCGTTTTCTGCCAGATCAACTTCTATTTCGCGCATACCCAGCACCATCATCATGATCTCGGCATTTACGACCAGATCCTCCGCAAGCAGCACTCTGCGGCCCTTCAGATCCACGGTTCTCTCTGCGAGCGCTTCATTCTTCCTGCGGAACGCCTCTGCGAATTCATCCATGACTGTGCTGGCAAAAAGAGGTTTCGACACAAAGGTGTCCACCCCCGCCTCGCGGGCCTCATCCGCGATCTCATCCCAGTTGAATGAGGTGAGGATAATGACCGGCGTATCGTTTCCCGCAATCTTCCGGATCTCCCGTGTCACTTCTATGCCGTCCATCTCAGGCATTTGCCAGTCAATGACGATAAGGTTGTAGTCTTCTCTGCGTCCGTGACGTATGCGGACTTTATCTATTCCTTCCCAACCGGACTCTGCCGTCTCGCAGCTGACACCGACCTGACCCAGAATGATCTCAGCGTGTTCCAGAGCTATCGGATCGTCGTCGATCACAAGCACGCTCATATCCTGCGGCATCAGTTCGGCTTCATCTGCCTGCTGCTTCCTGTCGGATTCGCCCAGCGTGACGGTCACTGTAAATGTGGTGCCTTTTCCCTTCTCGCTGACAACTTCGATGTGGCCGTTCATGAGCTCTACGATACTTTTGGTGATTGGCATGCCCAGGCCGGTTGAACCGTATCTGGCGGCAGAGGCAGACTCTTCCTGGCTGAAGGGATCAAAAATATGCGGAAGGAATTCTTTGCTTATTCCTATGCCGGTATCGCTGATGACAAGTTTCAGTACTGCTCTGCGGTCAAAACGGCGCCCTTCCTCGATGAGGAAACGTATCGTACCTCCTTCGGGAGTGAACTTGACCGCATTGCCGAGAATGTTTATCATCACCTGCTTCAGCTTCATGACATCGCCGATATAATAATCATCCACCTGTCCCGTCGTCTGGCAGTCAAAAGCAATCCCTTTTTCATGGCACTGGTCACTGATCATGGTATTGACCTGCTCCAGCGCTTTGGCAAAGGAGAATTCCTCTTTCTTGATGGTCATCCGCCCGGATTCAATGCGGCTCATGTCCAGAATATCATTGATGATCCCCAGAAGGTGCTGGGCGGAGGCTCCGATTTTGCCCAGATATTCCTTTACCTGGTCACTGGCCGTCGGATCGTTCATGGCGATGTTATTCAGCCCGATAATCGCGTTCATGGGTGTACGGATCTCGTGGCTCATATTGGAGAGAAACGAGGTTTTCGCCTTGTTGGCGTTCTCTGCGACAGCCAACGCGTCTTTCAGGGCTTCCCGACTTTCCGACAGCTCTGCTTTCTGCTCCTGATCTCTCTTTGCCGCTTCCTCCAGTTCTCTTCGATATTCCTCCTTCTCGTCCTCCACCACATAGCTGTGCAGCAGACTGGTACCCAGCATGCATCCCATCGCATACAGGGGCAGCAGCGGATAAAAGACCTGAACCGCGATCAATGTCATCATGGCAATGCCAAAGAATCCTATGGTCAGGTGTCGGCGCCGAACCCTGCCTCTTGACCGGAAAGCGACAAAGAGGGTGTAAACTGCCGTCACCAGAAACATGAATATCTGAATTCCGAGCGTTATATATCGGGCAATACCCGCCTGATAAACCCCATTCTCATCAAACCAGAAAAGTACAGGCCGGAAGAAATTTACAGCGACAAAAACGAGTTCGAGAGCGAAGAACGCGCGCCCGGCGATCTGCAGGATACGCTCAAATGTGCTGCCGTTGTCAAGATAGGATACGACATACTGCGTCCAGAGCATCACCGCCCCGACCATAGCTACGAAGTGAATCGATGTGTCGGCAAACAAAAGCACGATGAGGTGATTTGCGTCCAGGATCCCCCAAAGCAGGTCGGTTACAAGATAGGTCAGCATTCCCAGCAGAAACAGCTTGTAGTCCCGCTGCGTTCTGGTGAGAGTCTGGCCATCGCGGTTCAGAAGAATATCCTGGTTGATTATCACCAGGAGAATGCTTGCCAGAATCCCAATGATGGAATATGACACATCGTTCACCTCATCTTTCCTACCATAGATTGATCAGCACATGAATTGATCAGCGGCAGATCAGTCCGCGTCACTTATGAATTCATCCTGCAGCACCCCGCAGACCGCTTAGGTACCAGTCGTCCTCTTCATTCAGGATGGGAAGCTGGCTTCTTTTTCAAGCAGGGCAACTTTGGG
>OMSP01000249.1 GCA_900313775.1 uncultured Eubacteriales bacterium | reverse complement strand
GTTTTTCGTCCATCCGTATCATGTCAGGATAAAGTCTGTCGACGACTTTCTCTGTCATTATCCAGATGATGCCTGTTTCGATGATCTGACATACCAGAAAGATCGCATACGAGCCCCAGATAAGCAGGGATGCGATCTGAAGAGCATATCTCATCATCCTGGCTATCGTCACTATTCCTGTAGTGATGTAATTGTTTTTATGCGCCTCTATAAGTGAAGTCTTGGCACTGTACAGGTACGAAATAACTACCGATACCAGAGTAAGGAGAAATGTTGCATATACGTTGATATCCAGCGTGTCATAATCTTTTATAAGCTTCTGGAGAAACGGCATCAGGGCTATTCCCGCACCAAAGATTACAGCACCGATCATCCTGTAGAGTCTGCGATAAAGACTGTAAAGTGCTGCCACTTTACGCTGATCTCCGTCAACGATCGGCCTGTACATGGAAAAGACTATCGCACTGCCCACACCGAGTTCGGCAACGGACAGAAGCCCTATGATGCTTCCATACAGGGCATTCAGGCCATTGACTTCGTTCCCTACACATGATATCAGCAGTCTTCGTACATAAAGACCGGCAAGCAGGAGTACTATCCTGCCCGCTATGGATGTGCCGATATTCAGCATTCCTTTTTCTCTATCCAACTCTTTCCTTTTCAGACATCATCCGATGGGTTTCCGTCCATCCGATACCTGCTGGCAGATTTCTTTGGTTCAAAGTCAGATCTTAAAAGCGACAGGTTCGGATTGTAATACGGATCACCTTTTTCAAGGATATCAGCCCAGCGATCACAAAACAGAGCCTTTTCCTGTTCAGACCTTATTCCGTCTTCCGGAGTGTCATTCTTCCCCCGGCTTTTGCTTTCATAGTGATATAGTTCCGCGTAAGGCGTCCATATTATCAGGTACCCTGATTTCCGTGCTCTCAGGCAAAAGTCAATATCGTTCAGTCCTACGGCAAGTTTTTCATCCATGCCTTCCAGCTGATCATATACTGATCTTCTCATCATCATGCAGGCCCCGGTAACTGCAGACATATCCTGCGCATAACTCAGTCTGTCCATATACCCGTTCTCTCCGCGCCTGCATCCGTTAAAGGCATGTCCCGCAGGCCCGCCGAGACCTATTATAACTCCCGCATGCTGAACAGTATCATCCGGATAATACAGCATAGCGCCGACAGCTCCGATGTCAGGGCGCTGCGCGTACATGAGCATCTCCTGTATCCAGTCAGGAGAGATCACTTCAGTATCATTATTGAGAAGCAGGACGTATTCTCCTGATGCTGCTTCTCTGACCGCGTAATTATTTATGACAGACCAGTTGAATCCAGTCACCGGACATGTGATGACCTTTACATTGTCATTTCCCTTCTCCAGTGTTTTATAATACTCAAAAATCTCACCGGTTTTACTGTTGTTCTCAGCGATCACAATCTCATAGTTGTCATATGTGGTTTTTTTCAGTATCGATGATACGCAGTCTCTGAGGTCTTCGATATGATCGCAGTTAGGTATGACCAGGCTTACCTTCGGATGGTCCGCAGGGATCCCGTATGAAACACGATGTACTGCCGGCTTTTCGCTTGCCCGGCTGCAGTACAGGACTTCCGGGATATGTACGATTTTTTCGGCAGACGCCGTCAGTCTCAGAAAAAACTCATGGTCCCGGCTGAGGTCACAGCTTTCCCGGAAGTCTCCGCATTTTTCTATCAGCGTGCGCCTGATAGATGTGAAGTGTCCAATGTAGTTGACCGCTCTGAGGTCATCCGGTGCATAGTCCTTCTTGAACCGGATCTCGCTTATGTTGTTCAGAACGGATCCTTTGAAGACCACTTCATCCGTATATACAAAATCTGCATTGCTCCCGCATATCATCTCCATTACATCGTGAAGAGCTGCCGGGTGAAGTACATCGTCCTGATCAAGGAGCGAGATATAATCTCCTTCCGCCATTTTGATGCAGATGTTGGCGTTTCCCGCTATACCATGATCTTTTTCAAGTTTTTTGTATTTTATACGCGAATCCTTATCTGCATAGTCCAGACAAACCTTACCTACGTATTCATGAAGCATGTCGCTGCTGTCCGCAAGGCACAATTCCCAGTCTGAATAAGTCTGCCCAATGACAGACTCGATCATGTCCCTGAGGTATTTCTTTTTAGTGTTACACAGCGGTGTGATGATGCTGAATTTTACCTGACAGTCAAAACTGTCCTTTCGCTGTTCCTCAAGCTGGCCGGCTGTATAAAGAGGCTTCTGCATCCAGCGTTTGTATGAAAAACGCCGCCTTATTCTTTTTTTGATTCCCCTAACTTTGTGTCTGAGCATAAGTATGTATCATTTTTTTCCAATGGTGTCCCTTTCCAGCTTTGCTCCGGTCATTTTCATCATTATTCCGGCCAGTTTGCTTGCAAACTTTTCTTCACTGAATTCTTCCTCAAAAGCTTTCCTGGCATTTTCAGACATT
>OMSP01000064.1 GCA_900313775.1 uncultured Eubacteriales bacterium | reverse complement strand
CGAGTTTATTCTGCCTGATTGCAGGATTGTAATTGAATGTCTACCTGACAGAATGATAAGCGGTCTAATCTTCCCGCAGACCCGTGTTCAGATCAGCGGCTCGGAAGCAGATCGTATTCACCATCAATTTAAACTGCACTTCCTCTCCGGAGGTGCATAGGCAAAATATAACCCCCGCCGTGATCAGCATGAATCACAGCAGGGGTTTTAGCTTTTTTACCTACAAGTCATCTTCTATTCTCTTCCATATACCTGAGCCATTGTCACTGACAATTCATGTTTGCGGCATTCAGGACAGAGGGTTGCAGTTTCTTCTCCGCTCTTTTCTGCGGCATATGCAATCTCCTCAGGCGTTCCGATCACGCGGCCACAGCGGCTGCAGTGAACCAGATCAAATGTCCTGCCCCAAATCGTTCGTGTGGTATCAGTCTCCGTGATCTCGATGACGTTTGTCGGGCAGATCGCTGCACAGCTTCCACAGCCGACGCAGACTTCGCTCGGCTCACGATAAGGCGGCATAACTTCTTTGTCGATGCCGCGCATCGCGGTTGATATAGCGCCAACCGAAAGCTCATTGCAGGCTTTGACGCAGAGACCGCAAAGCACACATTTACTCTCGTTGATCCTGACAAAACGGTCGATCTTCTCTGCGCCGTACTTCTCACATAACTCTTCGATCTCAGAACTCTCAGGTGCCCGAGCGCGCAGAAGATTCAGAATCATCCGGCGTTGACGTACGACTTTTTCGCTGTCTGTCAATACTTCGCATTCATGCTCGATCGGATAGACGCAGGAGACAACGATCTTACCGCGTCCGCGCTCAATGACTTCGACAATACACAGACGGCAGCACCCCTGCCCCTCGATCGCCTCGTGGTGACAGAGCGTCGGGATCTCTATTCCGTTGCGCTTTGCAACCTGCAGGAGAAATTCGCCCTTCTCACATTCACATTCATGTCCGTTGATTGTGATCATCATAACTCATCCCTCCCCTTCGTAAGCACTGCATTAAACCGGCAGGCCTCCCGGCAGCTTCCGCAACTGATACATTTGACCGGGTCGATCACGTGTGCGGCCTTCGGCTCGCCTGATACCGCACCTGTCGGACAGGCTCTCTTGCAGGCGCCGCAGGCTTTGCAGGCGTCTGCATCGATCGCAAACTTTGTCAGATTAGTGCAGACGCCGGCCGGGCATCGATGCTCCTTAATATGAGCCTCGTATTCAGATCTGAAATACTTGAGCGTCGTCAAAACCGGATTCGGCGCTGACTTACCGAGTGCGCAGAGGGAACTGTCCTTCATCGTCTCGCAAATCTCTTCAAGCAGATCAAGGTCTTCCATACGTCCACGCCCCTCGCAGATATCAGTCAGGATCGCAAGCATTTGCTTGAGACCCTCCCGGCACGGGGTGCATTTTCCACAGCTTTCACCGCAGAGGAATTGGATATAGTAACGCGCGACTTCAACCATACAGCTCCGGTCATCCATCACGATCATGCCACCGGAACCCATCATGGCTCCGTATTCTTTCAATGTATCGAAGTCAACAGGAAGATCAAGCATGCTTTCGGGAATACATCCTCCGGACGGACCACCGGTCTGAACCGCCTTGAATGGGCGGTCATTCTGTATCCCACCCCCGATATCATAGATCAATGTGCGCAGCGTCGCTCCCATCGGGATTTCGACAAGACCGGTCCTGCGGACCTTGCCTACCATTGCAAAGACTTTCGTTCCTTTGCTTCCCTCTGTACCAATCGACGCAAAATGCTCACCGCCATACTTGATGATATACGGGATGTTCGCAAGTGTCTCAACATTGTTTAACACAGTCGGGTGATCCCACAAACCGCGCTGAACTGAGCGGATATACTTGGCTCTTGGCTCACCGACTTTCCCCTCGATCGACTGCATGAGCGCTGTCGACTCACCGCAGACAAAAGCGCCTCCGCCTCGAACGACTGACAGATGCAATTCCTTGTCGGTTCCCATAATCGAATCGCCCAGAATACCGCGTGATTCGGCGTCCGCGATCGCCTTGCGCACATGCTTGACTGCCGTCGCATACTCATCGCGGATATACAAAAAGCCTGTCTTTGCGCCGATCGCGAGCGCACAGATCGCCATGCCTTCAAGTACGCTGTGAGGATCGCCGTCAAGAACCGAACCGTCCATGAACGCGCCTGGGTCACCCTCATCACCGTTACAAACGACATACTTTGGGAATACATCATAGCTCGTAGCCGTCCGCCATTTGCGGCCGGTCGGAAATCCCGCCCCGCCGCGACCGCGGATACCGGATGTCTCTACTTCAGCGAGAATCTCTTCCGGAGTCATGGCAGTGGCTTTTTTCAACGCCTCATAACCGCCGGCTTCAATATAATCATCAATGCTGACCGGATCGATCACTCCTACATTGCGCAGAGCTATTTTGATCTGCTGTTTGTAAAACGGATTGTCCTGCTGCCGCACAACACGTTGCCCGTCATTATCTTTGTAGAGCAGCCTCTCGATCGGCGGATCACCATTTACCACCTGATCAAGAATTGCCTGACAATCCTTTGGTCTGACATGGTAATAGCAGATATCATCAGGCATGATCGTAACGATCGGACCGTCTTCACATAATCCGAGACAACCGGTGCGCTTCGTCGCGTACTCAACCTGCACGTCAGCACCTGAAGCGGCAATCAGCTTTTCTAATTCTTCTGCGACCAGGGCACTGCCATTTGCAAGGCAGCCGGTGCCGCAGCAAATACGGATCATTTTCATTGAGCCGGCACCTCCTCCCTGTATTTAGCGAGGATCTCCGGAATCTTCTCCATTGTCATCTTGCCGTAATACTGACCGTCGACGACCATCACCGGTGCCATTGCGCATGAGCCGAGGCAGTTAACCAGTTCAAGTGAGAACAGTCCATCCTCGCTTGTCTCACCGGGTGAAATGTGAAGTTCCCGCTCCACACCGCGCACCAGTGTATTTGACCCACGGATATGACAGGCAGTACCATCACATAATTTGATGATATGCTTTCCTTTTGGTTTCAAACTCAACGCTTTATAAAATGTAGCCATCGAATACAAGCTCGACAGCGGACACTCCAGATACTCAGACAGCGCCTTCATAGCTTCTTTCGGAATGTAGTTAAACTCGTGCTGAATATCCTGCATGATTGCAAGACAGTAGCGCTGCTCCTTCGGGTATTCGTTTAAAATGCGGTTGACCTCATTCATCGAGATCTCCATGACATCACCGCCTTTCGTTTTCATTATCTTTATATTTCGCTTGCAGCCTTAATCGGCCGCGCGCCTGATCATCCGCCGGCAACGATCGGGAACACCAGTACCGTATCGTCCGGTTTGAGCGGTGCGTCAAGACCGCCGACAAACTCGGCTTTACGCCCATTGATGATCACGATCGTCTTCGACCCGATTTCAGTTTCATCCTCATTGAAGAAATGGTCATGAAACTTCGCGCCGAAGCGCCAGGACAGTTCCTGTCCGAGCTCCTTCAGCGTAGAGGGGCCCTCCAAGGAGAGCCCCTTGCAATTCGCATATTCAGAATCTCGTAAATACGCAAAAAACTGTATCTTCATAACACCTCTTACTCAATGCTGAGCTGTTCAAGCTTCTCGGGCGTCGGAATGCCTTCCTCGTCCCATCCGCGCTCTGCATAATACTCTTTGAGCATGACCTGCAATTCATTGACCTTGCCTGTTGCAGGTCCGGTCTTCAGGTTTTCGCGGAGCAGACGCGGCGGAAGTGTATCTTTCTCAACGCCGGCTGCGATATTGAACCTCTTCTCCAGATTCCAGATACGCTCGCCCTTAAGCAGGATCTCCTCATCAGACTCATCGCTTCCGACTGCCTCGCGATACATACCTGCGATCTCAGGAAGGCCGATACCAAATGTCGTGAACAGGCAGATACCCGTCGAGTCGCACAGAGCCGTCAGATCCTGGAACACTTTCAGCAGCTGAGGTTTACCCTCTGTGACCAGCGGATCCATCGAAACCGGAATACCAAGGACCTCAGGGGAGATCATATAGCCGCGGACATGGCATCCGCCACGGTTGCTTGTCGCGTAGTTGAGACCGATGCCCTGAATCGCACGGCCGTCGTAAGCCGGCATCTCCTGTTTCTTGACAGACATCGATAACTCGGGATGTCCATACTTTTCAGCCATACGATAAGAACCGAGACCCATAATCTTTCCGAATCCTTCTCCCTTGCATGTCATCTCAGTCGCTCTGACCATTGCCTCGGCATCACCGAAACGAAGCGGGAATCCGATGTCTTCTTCGGGAAGAGCACCCATCTCAAACAGTTCCATCGCACAGGCTACGGTTGCACCCATCGTGATCGGGTCAATACCATACTGATTGCAGAGGAAGTTGGCTTTGCAGGCCGCTCCCAGATCGCTGACACCGCAGTCCGATCCGAATGACCAGCCGGCTTCATACTCAGGCCCCTCTCCTCTTGACTTGAACGGCCCGTCTTTGATCTCCGTGATACGTCCGCATCCGATCGAGCAGCCAAAGCAGCCTCTGTTGCGCAGAAGGTGCTTCGCCGTCAACGTCTCGCCGGAGATATCGTCGGCCTGCGGGAAAACTGCGCCGTCACGCAGATTGTTGACCGGCAGGCCGCCGACACCATTAACAATATTAACCAGAATCATAGTTCCGTATGCCGAGAGACCGGCACCGGTAACCGGATGATCCGCGAGCGTTTTACGTGCACTCGCACACTCATTGAAAAACGCTTCGTTTCTGGCAACCTTAACCGAGCCTGTTCCCTTGACAACAACTGCCTTAAGCTTTTTGGAGCCCATGACGGCACCGATTCCGCCGCGGCCGGCAGCTCTCTGCTTATCATTCATGATCGTCGCAAACAGACATCCATTCTCGCCGGCCGGTGAAATACAGGCGATACGGAAGCTTTCGCCGCACTCTTCATTTAACGCGTCAGTCGTCTCATAGACATCCTTGCCCCACAGTGCTGAAGCATCACGCAATTCCACCTTCTCGTCATCAATAAACAGATAAACCGGTTTATCTGAAACGTCTTCAAAAATGATGCCGTCATAGCCGGCATACTTAAGCTCAGGACCGAAATGTCCGCCGGAATTCGCTGCCCCGATAGTACCGGTCAGGGGTGCTTTCGCCACAGCATTATAACGGCCGGAAGATGTCGCCATCGTACCGGTCAGGGGACCGGTCATCATAATCAGATTGTTGCCCGGACCCAGCGGATCACAAGTCGGATCACATTCATCACAATAGTATTTGGTTCCGAGGCCGCGCGCGCCGACATACTCATCGGCATTCTTCATATTTAACGGTTCTTTTGTAATCTTGCCCTCTTTCAGATTTACCCGGAGAATCGTTCCAACATATCCGTTATTCATGATCACGCCTCCTCTCCGATAACATCTTTGTATTTCTCGCTCACCATCTTACGCCTTTCGGCGACCGCATCGACTTCCTCATAGACAATCGCTTTGCCCGGGCAGAAAGTCGCACACTTGGGCTCGCCTTCGCACAGATCACATTTAAAAACTCTGCGCAAAGCCGGATGATAAGAAATATTACCGAGCGGGCAGGCATTCTGGCACATCTTGCATCCGATACATTTATCGTAATTGATGACCATCGCTCCGTTCTCGTCCTCTTTGATCGCACCAACCGGGCATACCTTCTTACAGGCTGCCTCATCGCACTGCAGACACATCATCGGGATCGCGACCGCGGCCTGCTCATACTCAAAGACCTTGACGTTCGCCATCTTCGGATTGAATTCATTGTAGTGGCCAAATGAACAAACCAACTCACATGTCCGGCAGCCGATACATTTTTCAGGTTTAATAAGAAGTTGTTTCATAATATCCTCGGGCTCGTCCACCCAAGTTTCACCTCCTTTTTCACTTTGAATCAGCCATTTGTTAACCAACAAAACCACAAGTGCGCCAAGACGCACTCTCACATTATTAATTTTACATTCTTCAATTCATGTACAAAACAAATATAGAGTTGTTTTATATTGCTTTTTGGAATATAGGGAAGTACAATTGAGACAGGGCAGATTGCCGTAATATACCATATTTCGCTGGTTTGTATGTGCTAACCGGCATCTGTTTTTCCATTTTGGTTACAGAATATACTGCTTTGTTATTCGCTAACGGAATATATAGACTATATTTTCGATCTTTTCATTCTCAAGAAAGGGAGCTGCCATGAATCTGGAACAATTACGCTATTTCGTGACGATCGCACAGTTAGAAAATGTCTCCCGCGCAGCAGAGGTCTATCACTTGTCACAGTCGTCTTTGTCTAAGATGATCAGCAAGATGGAAAATGAACTCGGCACGCCATTATTCGAACGAAACGGGAAGAGGATCAGATTAAACGCAGCCGGCACGCGTTTTCTTGAGGGTAGTCTGATGATCCTGCAGGAAGCTGACCGGACAGTTTCCGATCTGCAGATGCTTTCAGGTGAGGAAGCATTGACGATACGAGTTGGATTTGCCGGACGGATCAACGATCTGATCAACTGCATTCACGATTTCAAAGCAATACATCCGCGCATGCAGTTTGATCTGCGCAGCGACATCGAATGGATCGAACATCTCGATATCAACGACTATGATGCTCTGATCTATCCCGATGAACCACGCTACGCCCGTTTCTCAGGTTATAGTATCGGCGATGAGAAATACTTCTTTGCCGTCAGTGCCAACAGCGCTATTGCCGGATCCGCTGTCGCCTCGCCGGCACTGATGCAGGATCAGGACTTTGTTTTTCTGCGCAGAGGCGGCACCTATACAGAATACCCGTTTCGCATCTGTTCAAGTCTTGCTGTCAGCATGAATTCACAAAGCTTCGTTGATTCACGCGGTGCGCATCGCCGCTTTATCGCCAGCGGTATGGCGGTCGGTTTCGTGCCCGAGGGTGAAACACGGTCCTACAGCCAAAACCACAGGATCCGTTTGCTGCCGATCCTTGACAAAAGATTTACCCGCCCGATGATGCTCTGCTTCAAGCGCGAAAAGCATCTGTCTGAAAGCGCCCTGGAATTTAAAGATATGATGATGAAGCAGTTCT